>JAIOTM010000089.1 GCA_021106755.1 Candidatus Cloacimonadota bacterium
ACAGAAGCACCTGCGATATGAGCTTTAATCATGGGATTCTGCCTGCCGACAGTTTTTATCAATTTGTCCCAGTGCGTTTCTAAAACTTCACGAGATAGTTCTTTGCCATACTCATGTCCGTCCATTACCTCTTCCGCGAGTTTACTTTTTTCACGCGTGTTAACGATTTCCCGGATTTCCGATTCTATTTCAGGCAGGTCTTCATCTCGATAGATGATTTCTTGTTGCGGTTCTGGTTTAGAATTAATCAACTCCAATAATTCATCAATAGATTTCAACTCGGCTATGCGGGAGAGTTTAATCATACCCATCTCCGCGAGTAGTACCGGATTACCGCTATAGCGTACATCGTATTTCAGTTTCATAAGAAAGGAAACCATGTAGAGCAGTTCTTCTTCTTCGAAGTGCGAGGTTAGCTCCGTAAGCTCTTGTTTGATAACTTTAGGTAGCTCGGCAGTATCGACTTTCAGTTTCAGCAACATGGCATTTCGTACCATATCTATTAAACCATTGAAAAATTCCAGAAGGTCGTTACCAGCTTCAATAACAGTATGTAGCACGGAGAGCATTTCAGTGGTCTCTTTTTTTACAATAGCGGTTAGTATTGTAAGATAGACATCCGAGTGGAGAATTCCGAAAATGGACTGTACATCCTCTTCCGTAAAGTTATCTCCGCCGAAAGAAAGTACCTGATCCATTAAAGACAAAGCATCCCGCATACTTCCGTCTGCTTTTTTAGCCACAACAAAGAGGGCATCTTCATTTACTGTAAGGTTTTCTTTCGCACAAATATCCTTGAGTTGCGCCACAATCGGCTCTATAGGTATCCTGCGGAAATCGTAACGTTGGCAACGGGAGATAATAGTCGGCAGAATCTTATGTGGTTCTGTAGTGGCAAAGATAAACACGATGTTTTCCGGTGGCTCTTCAAGGGTTTTCAATAACGCGTTAAACGCTCCCTTAGAAAGCATGTGCACTTCATCTATAATGTAAATTCGATATTTCGATTTAGTAGTAGAGTACATCAACTCTTTCTGCAACTCCCGAATGTTATCAACTCCCGTAGTGGACGCACCGTCAATTTCAATAACATCGGGTGAAATACCGGAAGTAATTTCAAGGCAGTTTTCGCACTCGTTGCAAGGGGTTTTAGTTGGGCCATTTACGCAATTAAGGCTTTTTGAGAGAATTCTCGCCATAGAGGTTTTACCAACTCCTCGTGGTCCCGCAAACAAATAGGCGTGAGCAATTCTCTTCATATCTATAGCGTTCTGAATCGTGCGGGTAACATGATTCTGCGCGTACACTTCCGCAAAGGTCTGCGGACGATATTTTCGAGCTAAGACGATATAAGACATAATTTCCTCATTATAGAATATGTAATTAAAATTTCATCATTGTCTTTGTCAATAAAAAGTGAAACAGCATCATCAGGAAAGTTATAAAACCGTTGACTTGTAGTTGTTAATACCGTTGGGGCAATTAGGAATTTCTGAGTAGTAACCAGCTTTATTAATGTAAAATAGTCAAAATATTTTATAAGAATTCTCGAAATTAGAGAAAAATATATACCAGACAACTTTACATCATTTTGATATATACATTCCCAGTAGTATATCACTCAAACCAGATTCTACTTAAAACATCTGCGGACTTATCCTATTGCTTCTTTTCAAGTTATGAGTTTCTTTCCCGTTTGGCACCAGCATTGCAATATCAGGATAGAAACAAAATAAGTGCAGGAGGAAAAAAAATGAAACGGATTATCACAATCGCTCTGATTCTGGTGTTAGCGCTGGCAATCTGGGCACAGGAAACAGACCAGCAGGAATTGGAGAAACAAGAAAAGCTCAGACAGATGGAAGAGCAGAAAAAGGAAATGCAATTAAAAGCGGCGACTATGGCAGAAAAGGCAGAGGTAATTTCCGCAAAGATACCAGGGATTACAATCTCTTTGGGAAACAAAGATATCTTAGCCTATTCGAGTCCATTTATGGGCGTTACAACCGAGTCCATTACAATTCAGAAAGCCAAAAAATTAGGCTACGATAAATTCTACGGGGTATATGTAACAGGAATTGTACCCGGATCAGCAGCACACTTTTTCCGCGTTCTTAAAGGCGACATCCTGATGAAATTCGATGAAAACAAAATTCAGGACCCTGATAGTTTTACTAACATCATTAAATCATATTATGTGGGAGACGTTGTCAGACTACAATTATTCCGAAACGGACAAATCAAAATAATAGATTTTGAACTCGGTGAGCGGGGCAAAAAATACGGCATAGCATCCGATGATGATGAAGATAAAAAAGACAGTGAAACACTCAAAATTCGCAAAAAGAAAGCCCATGTTGGCTACGGTGGTGGTAGCTGGATACCCGTTTGGTTCAGGCACAGTATGTCTGATGTCAATTATCTTATCAGCCAGATAGGTTTCAGCGAAATGAACGACGATGGAATATTACTTCATGGTGGTTGTGGTAAAGGTAACGTTGGGCATGGCTGGTTTCTTGGTGGCTACGGCGTAGGCTACTCTTTAGTAAAGCGCGCGAATCACACAACAGCAAGTGGAGCCAACAGCATTCGGCGCATGAACTACTGCATGGGCTGGGGCGGAGTAACATTAGACAAACGGATAGCCGTGACCAAGAAGATTACAGCATCTCTGGGCACAATGCTCGGTTGGGGTGGTCATACTCTGGAATTACACCAAATTCTCGGAAACTACGATTGGTCGCAGATAAATCAGAATCTGGATAGTTCAGACAATAATTATATGAAACTTAAAAAAAGCTATATCTTTGTTCAGCCTAAGGCTATGTTGATGTATCATGTCCTGAGTTGGCTCGCGATTCGGGGCGAAGTAGGATATATGTATGGATATTCATATCATAGCGGCTGGAATTCAGTTGTTGCAGGGGATTCTTTCGAGATAGCGAATTCACCGGATACAACTATGCAGGGCTTTACCGTATCGATTGGTCCATGGTTTGGTTGGTAAAAAAAGTAACACTCCAATAAAACCCTCTCTCAGTTCTGGAAGCAACCTCCTCCTCGAGGTTGCTTCTTTTAGTGAAATACTTGACGCAATACATAGTTTATTGTATAATATGTGTGTAAAAATATATTACGAGGTTTGATGTTTGGAAAAAAGCTAATTTCAGGTATTGTAACTTTTACCGCGCTGTTGTTTTCGTCCTATCATGGAAATGACGCGCAATTGTCGCGGTTAACGCTTCGGCACTCACTCACAGATATCCAGATTGAGAGCCGACTGGAAAACGCGTTCGAATACGATTTCGAGGAAATCTTCAAGTGCGGACGGGATGTTGACATCTGGTTCAGGATTACTATTCGCCACAGAGGAGAAGTTCTTCGAAGGGAGCACTTCGTCCATAAAGTCATCTTTGACCCCATGAAACAGTCCTTTCTCGTTAATTTACAAGAACAGCAATCAGAAACCGAGTGCCGAACAATGGAAGAACTGAAGCTATCTGTTTCATCCTTTATCACTACTATCAAAATGCCTGACAACATACAATTGGGAGAAACAATCGAAGTGGAATTAACCGCTTACCTCACGGAAGTCACATTACCCTCAATAAATGAAAAGATTGACCTGATGATTTTATGGGAATATTCTGAGCCGACAACAAAAAGCAGATTCAAAGTGGGAGATTATGAAATTTAAGCCTGGTATCCGAAGCTTAGTGCTAACCCTGTTTTTGATTATCTACATTGCCAGTGTAATGATTTTACAATCTTTTTTTCT
>JAIOTM010000299.1 GCA_021106755.1 Candidatus Cloacimonadota bacterium
TAATTCCAGAGTAATCGCACCAACACAGGCTATAGGATTTATCAAAGCCATAACAATTATTGCTCCCACAGACCCAAGCAAAGAAACAGACCATGGAATATTTATTTTAGGTCTGTAAGAGGGATCTCCGGTCAGCTTCTCTATCGCGGCACTGAAATTAATAAGAACATAAAGCGTAAGAAACAGAATTGTCACAAATTGGGCAACAGCGTTTAATCCACCTAAAACGACTGCGATAAGAGCAATTCCACCACTTACCCAGGTAGCAATCGTAGGTTGACCTGTTTTTGAAAGCTTAGCCAGAAATTTCGGAGCAAGTCCGTCGATTGCCAATGATTGCAACACTCTTGGACCACCCAGCACACTCCCAAAAGCGGAAGATA
The DNA here is from genome assembly GCA_021106755.1 of Candidatus Cloacimonadota bacterium. GTDB lineage: Bacteria > Cloacimonadota > Cloacimonadia > Cloacimonadales > JAIOQZ01 > JAIOTM01. Next base: position 384 of record JAIOTM010000299.1, read on the forward strand.
AAATAGCTCCGAATATTCCGGGAACAATCAGCCAGAAGCCGAGGATAGCAATCATGCTCCATGTTACTACGCCTTTTGATGCTAAATCATCAAAGCTGATTTTTGAACTTACGGATATCAGAACCGGAACAATTAAATACAAAAGGATACCAGTGGCAACGGCAAGCATTGTTCCTTTAGGTATAGACTTACGAGGATTTCTCAAATCACCGCTCATTCCTATTCCTGCAGTAAATCCTGTTACCGCGGGAAAGAAAACAGCAAAAACATACCAGAATCCCTGAGGAGCGGTTCGATAGGTAGCTACCATTTCCGGTGTTCTCAAACCATTTGTAAAAACCCCAATCAGCAAGGCTATGATAGACAATCCAACAGCAATCATGATTGGTATCTGTAATTTAAGAACCAGCGAAGCACTTTTCCCGAAAACGAAAGTTATTAATACTATAATGATAGCGGCTATTATCTGTATCATTTTTACCGAGATTTCCCCGGGAAGAAACATCCCAATAGCTTCAGCTAAACCAAAACTGTAAAAGGTTATGCTGAGAGTCCTGCAAAGAAACAACGGAATTCCAATCGCGCCACCCAATTCCAGACCCAAACTACGAGAAATCATATAGTATTCACCACCGACGCCAACTCTCATATTTGTCGCGATAGCTGAAGCACTCAGAGCTGTAATCACAGTTATAGAACCTGCCAATAGAACGATAAACAGCGTTAATCCTAAACCTACATTCCCTAAAACCCAGCCAAAACGCAGATACATTATTAAACCCAGAATCGTTAGAACACTCGGTGTATAAACACCAAGGAATGTCCCGAATTTTACAGCACCCGTAGTTTTATCCAATATTATCTCGCTTTCCATTGTTTAGTTTTATTTCAAGCTGAGAGGTTAATACAAAATGTCAAGCAGAAAGTAAGCGAGTATTACCTATGTGACGTATTTGCCGCACATAGCTGTTCAAACCATCTGCCATCGGTATATAGGAGCAATAACAAAGCAATATGTCGATTCTTGAAACCGACTCCTTTACAACAGGGATTTTCTGGTTATGGAATTATGTTTGCTTCACGACAGAATTCGTCTTGTAATACTTGTTTATAAGCAACGAAGCAATAATAATGAACGTACCTATCGCAAGCCTTATATAGTCAGAGCTTTCATGAAAAAACACGATTGAGCAAATAACCGCGAGAGGAATTTTCAAATTGTTCATTACCGCGACCGCCCCTAAATTTGTGTATTTTACTCCAACATTCCATAGAAAAAAACAAATCCCTGAGGGCAAAATACCTAAATACAATAAGGTCAGCCATTGTTTAGTGCTGATACTTATCTGAGCATAATCAACTGTTATCAGGCTTGCCAGACCAGTAATAAATAATGCTCCCGCGTATAGGATGAAATACACATTTTTATCATCTGTTTTTGAATTCCGCGTAACGCGTTTATAGAATACCTGCCCTGCCGCAAAACTGATATTTGATAATTGAATGATGAAAAATCCAGTAAGAAAACTGCTGTCACCTATGTTTGAATATACTATTACAGATGTTCCAATAACTGCCAACGCGGCATTAAGCTGAAATTTCAAGTTAAGGCACTTCTTCAAAATATCATTCAGAATTGTTATGTATATCGGAGTAAATATCGTAAACAAAGCAACTTGATGAGCTTCCAGAAATTGGAAGGCTTTGATATAAGATATGTACATTAAGCCAAACTGAATCAATCCAATAAAAAACAAAGTGCTTGCTTTTTTAAAACTGATATTTCTATATCTGAAAAGAGGAAGAAAAATTATTGTCGATATACTCATTCTGATAAAAGCTACTAAATTTGAATCAATGCCAGTCAGGTTGCCCTTTATCAGCCCAAATGAAAACGCCCAGACAAACGAAACAATAAATAATAAAACCATTACTACTCCCTATATTGATAAAGAGCAGGTAGAAAAATTGTGAATAATGGTCAATGTAAAATAGCTTTATTGTCAAACTTCCTGATTGCAGGTGTCATGATGAAAAATTAATTCTATATGCTAAGAGGTTGAAAAAAGTATGATGGGAGAAGCAGAAGAAAAAAGCTTGACGCCAGAAACTTTGTTAGTTGTATGTAAAACTGAGTAAATTGAACTTAGCCTGTAATGAGAGATTGCTATTGATTTTTGTGAATTGGGTGTGGGCTGAAATACTCACATACAGGTATTAAAGTCATCAGGTAAGTTTTAATGCGCATAGCTAATTACAAGATTGCCTTAGGTTTTATGGATTATGTAACCATCAATTTCGCATACGCTTTGTCGTTGCGTTTTCGCTATTATCCAAAAATAGACCTTCTTGATATATCTCAGGGGGAAATTTTCCCTGATTTAATCCGTTTCGCCATTATAAGTATCATCGGACTGTTCCTTTTCGAGCACCGCGAGTTATATAAGCACGATATATTTACCCGGAGAAGAATACACATAGTAAGACTGATTCTGGCAGTATTTCTGGATTTAGCGTTGCTGACAATAATCAGTTCATACATGATAAAACTTGGTGAGTATAGTCAAAGCCGAATCTTCTTCGTTACGTTTCTTGTAGTCAGCTTCAGCTTATTGCTGTTGTTGAGATTAGGAATTATTCGCCCGTTTTTCAGATTAAGCGAGAGAAAGGGCTGGATGCGTCGCAGATTAGTTATTTACGGTGCTGGTGGGCGTGGGCAGGAAGTTTTCAAAAAGATAGTAGAGGGAACTCATTGGCGTTTTTATGGCTTTGTAGATGATAACACGAATTTAACTATGAAGCGGCTGATTGGCTCAATTGACGATCTGGAGCAAGCTCAGAAGGATTTGTTGTGCCACGATGTTATCATCGCAATTGATAATATTTCTCATGAACGTATTGTCGAATTAATCGATAGATTCCATCTTATTGGTTTGCGTGTGTTGATTATGTCCGATCTTTATGAGATACTGGACCAGATGCAACCGTTAGAAGTAATTGACGACATACCTCTTATCAATCTGAATTATAACGCTTACGTATTCTATTTTGCTTTTGTAAAACGGATTGTGGATTTAATTCTTGCTACTGTGGGACTGATTGTTTTGTTACCATTCTTTTTTATACTGGGAATCCTAATCAAACTGGAGTCGCGCGGTCCTGCTATTTTCACTCAGAAGCGTGTTGGAAAGAATGGTAAGCAGTTCAAATTTTACAAGTTCCGCTCTATGCGGGCGGATGCTTCAGATGATTCTCACAAGCAGTTTATTAAAGAACTGATTCAGGGAAATAATCATGACTCTGTCAAGAAAATGACTAAGGACCCGCGGATAACGCCCATTGGTCAGTTCATTCGCAGAACCAGCATAGACGAACTGCCGCAATTATTTAATGTTATCTTAGGTAACATGAGTCTCGTTGGTCCCCGTCCTGTTCCGGTTTATGAATACGAGCAGTACAAAAAATGGCATAAAGTCCGCTTTATGATAAAACCTGGCTGTACAGGTTTCTGGCAGGTTAAAGGACGAAGCTCTGTTAGTTACGAAGAGATGATTATAATGGACTATTTCTATATTCATAATATGAGTCCATGGTTCGATATAAAATTGCTTCTTCACACAATTCCGGTAATGATTTTCGGACGCGGAGCACATTAGAAAGCGAAATGGAAAAACCACAAGCCAAAATGCCTTGACGAAAATAAGTTGATTTGATTTTGAGGATAAATGCAGAAAAATGAACAAGTAGATATTCTCTTAGTGCTTCGGACACCGCCACCAGTCGGAGGAGGGGAAATCCGGGCAATGCATGCCAAGAAATATTTCAGCGACAAATCTGGTTATCTGGTATTTGATTACTCACTTGGAGCTTCAGATAAATCTTCTCAGGGTAAAGCGACTTTAGCTAATATTAAACGCGGAATTTTCTGGATTTACAACACTTGTAAATTGATAATGAAGCATCGTCCAAAAGCTATTTATTTTGGACTTGGACAGGACTTTGGATCATTTGCCAGAAATTCGGTTGGTGCTCTGTGGGCGAAGTTATTTGGCGTTCGGGTTCTGGCAGAATTAGCCGGAACATCTTTCCTTTTTCTTGAGAATAAGTCCAGTCCACTGTATCATATCGGATTACTTCTACTACGCCAGGTGGATGATATGCGGCTTTTGTCCCCTCGTATCAGGGACATGTTCCTCCAGTACAAGCTACCAAAGATTACAGTTTACGCAAACGGTGTTACTCTACCCCAGAATATTGAGGTTAATCCTGATGTATTCAAGGCGGAAATACTACCATTGTTATACATTGGCACGCTTGAACAATCAAAAGGTGTGCTTAATCTTGTAGAGGCTTTAGCATTGTGTATTAAAGCCGGGCTGAAAGTTCATTTGAATTTGTTGGGAGAGTGGAGCAATCAAGAAGATAAGGATACATGCAATAAATGTATTAAGGATAATAATCTGGAAGAGCATCTTACTTTCCATGGTGTTCAAACCGGCGAAAAAAAATGGGAAATATTCAAAAACTGTGCTCTTCTTGTTCACCCAACATTCTGGGATGGTGTCCCACTTACAATACTTGAATCTATGGGAATCGGTCTTGGAGTGATTTCTACCCGCGTAGGCGGTATCCCTGACACGCTGATAGATGGCGAGGGTGGTTACATTCTGGAAAAAAGCGAGCCAACCGCTGTTGTTGAGTGTATTAAGAAGCTGGTCGAAGACCGCGGGTTGCTGAAAAAATTG
>JAIOTM010000035.1 GCA_021106755.1 Candidatus Cloacimonadota bacterium
GTATATACGCTTACTACGGTATCCTCCGCGCAGGCAAATCTGGTGCCGTCGGGGGTTATATCAACATACGAGGTGCTGTTGTCTGATGCCATTTCCCAGATGGGGATGTTGGTGTCGCTATAAAGCGAATTTCGGGGATTATTGAGATACCAGCCCACGAGAGAGTTGTCTGTCGTGGAAGAGACTGCAATATCACTTACGATTGCCGAGCCATCTACCAGATTCCAGCGTTCGCTGATACGTTCACTCGGTAAGGTTTCACAGTTAAACTGGCTGTCCACTTCCGGGACTTGTCCTTCGCGGTAGGTAGTTGAGTTGCCCGTAAATGGGTCTGTTACTGTCTGCTCCAGAACAAGGGCAAAGGATGAAACGATAAAAAATAAAAGAAAACTTACAGTAATCCACTTCATAGAAACCTCCCGGAAAAGTAAAAGACGTTGCCGGTAATCGACAGCGTCTCAAAGGTTAGTTTATTTTCAGTAACTCCACTTCGAACTTGAGAGTTGCATTAGGCGGAATAGCTCCCCTGGCTCCTCTCGCTCCGTAGCCCAATTCCGGTGGGATAACAAGCATACGTTTCTCACCGATTTTCATTCCGGCTACGCCTTCGTCCCAGCCCTTAATAACGCGACCTGCTCCGAGTTGGAAATCGAAAGGAGTACCGCGATCAACCGAGCTATCGAATTTTTTGCCATCTAACAGCCAGCCTGTGTAGTGAACAGAGACTTTATCGCCAGCTTTAGCGATAGCACCATTTCCTTTTTTCAGAACTTCGTACTTCAAGCCGGAATCGGTTGTAATCATAACATCTTCTTTGGCAGTAGATTTGGTTGTTTCGACTGCAACTGGTTTCTCGACTGCTACAAGCTCAGTTTTCTCGACATCAGCTTCCGTTTCTTCTACTGCTTCGACGGTTGATGCAACGCTGTCAGCTTTTTCTTCTGAGATTTCAACCTTTTCTATTGGCTTAATCTCTTCTGCTGGTTTGTCTGTTTTTCCGCAACCAACAATAAGCAGTGCCATTGCGAAAATCATAATGATAATGAGTGTTTTCATTCGTTCTCCTTTTTATCTGATTTTCAATAATTCTACTTCGAACTTGAGGGTAGCATTTGGTGGAATTACTCCCCCCGCTCCTCTCATTCCGTAACCCATCTCTGGCGGGATAACAAGTAAACGTTTTTCACCGATTTTCATGCCGGCAACGCCTTGATCCCAGCCCTTAATAACGCGACCCGCTCCGAGTGGGAACTCGAAAGGCTGATTGCGATCCACCGAGCTGTCGAATTTTGTATCATCCATAAGCCAGCCTGTGTAGTGTACTGAGACATCATCACCACGTTTGGCTACATCTCCGTTTCCTTCTGTCAGTATCTCGTACTGTAATCCTGAATCTGTTGTAATCATTTGTTTTCCTTTTATTATTGATAGACTTTATAGAAACTCAAAGTTATCTGGAACCGAATTGGAATCAAGAATTTTTTATTATTCCGGGTAATTTTGTCAGGCAATTAATTGTAAAGGTCGGTTTAGTAATGACTTCCCGCTCATCTCCAGAATACTTATAAAGGCAGGTGTCCAACCCGAAGTCGGTAGCACCTTTGATGTCCGCGATTGGATTATCTCCAATCATCAGTACGCGGGACTTATCAGATTCTTCGCCAACCTGCATTGCAAACCGAAATATTTCGGGGTGAGGTTTTGCTACGCCAACTTCGTCTGATATGATAATTGTTTTGAAATATTTCCGTAACCCGCTTTTCTCTAAACGCCTGTGCTGGATTTCTGCCATTCCGTTAGTCACCGCAACCATTGTGCAATGAGATGAGAGTTGTTCGAGTACTATTTCTGCATGTTCAATCAAATATACTTTTTCGGAGAGATATTCATTATAAATTTCGCTTGCCCGGTGTTGGTTGGCTTCTGCTCCAATAAGCTCAAAGAATTGACGGAATCGCTCATGTCGGAGGGTATCACTATCAATTTTATTCTGCTCATAGAGTTCCCAGACATCATGATTTACCGGAATCCAATAGTTGTCATAATAGTCTTTGGTGTAGGTGATTTCAAGATTGTTGCAGGTGAGTCGCAAGGCTGTTCGGGATGCTTTAAAAAAATCGAAAATAGTATTGTCTATATCAAAGAGAAGTAAGCTGTATTTCATCAGGAACTTTTCGTGTTGCTTATTAACTGTTTATAAGACGTTTCATCGTGGCGACAGCTCCCCCGAGACCACTGAACACTGCTCGTGATATAATGCTGTGCCCAATGTTGAACTCCTCAATAATACCCAGATTTACTAAATCGGCTACATTGTGATAATTGATACCATGTCCGGCAACGACTCTCATTCCGGCTGTTTTAATCAGCTTGCAGGCTTTGAAGATTCGCTCTAGTTCTACGGTTATTTCAGATGCTACTTTGAGGTTGGCGTAACGTCCTGTGTGAATTTCAACAGCATGACAGCCAAATTTATCTGCCAGCTTTATCATTTCCAGATCGGGTTCAATAAAGACGCTGACTTCCAGTCCCAGATCGACCAGTTCTTTAATCCTGTCTCTGAAGTGGACAATGTTAAGACCGCCTTCGGTTGTAACTTCTTCACGCTTTTCCGGGACTAATGTAACAATGTCTGGTTTGACAGACGCCGCGATTGCAATCATTTCCGGGGTACAGGCCATTTCCAGATTAAGCTTAGTCTGCACAGTTTCGCTGAGAAGTTTCAGGTCACGCAATTGAATATGTCTGCGGTCTTCGCGCAGATGAATAGTTATTTGATTCGCTCCATGCTGTTCCGCTATTTGGGCGGCATACACAGGTTCTGGTTCTATGCCCATCCGGGCTTGCCGAATTGTGGCAACATGGTCGATATTAACGCCGAGGTAAGTCAAATTACAGCCTTTCTTCGTACACCCGGACTTTTGCCTGTGTACGTAATTGTTTTAGTTTTCGGATTAATCGCAGTTCAGCTTCAATACGTTTGAGCCTGTTTCCGAGAGCCTGTTTGATAGTCTGGAAATCTGCTTGATGACTTGATTGACGATCTGTTGTCATAATCAGGTGCCAGCCAAATACTGTTCTAACAGGTTGGCTTACTTCGTAGGGGTCCAGCGAAAACGCTACATCTTCAAATTCCTGAACCATTTTTCCCCGTGGGATAAAACCCAGATCTCCGTAACATTCGCAACTTGGACATTGCGATAATTTACGGGCAAAATCGGCAAAATCGGTAGGACTTTTTACTTTCTTGCGTATTTCTTCTAATTTCCGCATAGCTGTTTCGCTCTGGTTGGAGATGAGTATATGAGAAACGCGGATTCGTTCGGGAGTCTGAAATTTATCCTCGTTATCGCGATAGAATTTTTCAAGTTGCTCGTCGGGAATTTCTTCATCACTGTAGTGAAAAACTTCCTGAATATATTTTTCTACTAAAATATTATCGTGGATACGTAGCTTGATTTTTTCCAAATCAAGTCCTCTACGTCCCAACATCTGCTTGAAATCGTCTTCGGTTTGATACTCCAGCATCATCTCTATCAGTTCATTTTGAACTTCATCCGGCTTGACAGACAAATCGGCAGATCTGGCTGACTGGAGCAGAAGAACTCCGTCTATAAGATATTCTATAGCTCTGTTTTTACAAACAGTGTCAGGTTGGTTTAAATGCATGTTCTTCATCATCCGTACCAGTTCGACGTGATATTCAGAATCAGTTATCTTGTAATTATCTACAACAGCGATTATCATTTGAGCCTCATCAGAATTTCTGAAATTACATTCGATAAGCTAATTTTTTCAGTATCGAATGTCAAGTCGAAATTCTGCTTACGATACCATGTTAGCTGTCTTTTTGCATAGTGTCTGCTGTTTTGCTTTGCGGTATCAACGCATTCAGCCAGTTGCGTGACACCTGATAAGTAAGGCAGAAATTCACGATACCCCAGTGTTTTCATTCCGGGACAGCTATTATTGAAGCCCATTTCTAAGAGAGAAGCTATTTCGTCAAGCAATCCTATAGCAAGCATCGTGTCCATTCTTCGATTGATTTTATCATAGAGATTTTCTCTTGCCTGATTAAGTAAAATTCTAATGGTTATATAATCTGGGGGAGTTGGTTTGTTTTCCCAGTGCCGGGAAATAGGAATTCCGGTAGCTTCGAATACTTCCAACGCTCTTAGAACGCGGTTACGGTCGTTAGGATGCGTTCGTGTAGCGGCAACAGTATCAATTTCTTTCAAACGCTGGTACATTGCCGACGAGGAACTTTCGCTGAGTTCAGCTTCCAGTTTCTGCCGGATTGCTTCCGGTACCGGGGGGAGCGTACTTATACCTTCCATTAAGGTTTTTATATAAAATCCTGTACCCCCTGCAATTACTGGTATCTTTCCTGCTTTGTGCATCTGCTGGATTAGTTCTCCAGCTTCACGGGCGAATCTGCCGGCATCATACAATTCGTCTGGTGTTATTACATCAATGAGATGATGCCGGACACGGGCTTTATCGGCAGGTGAGGATTTTGCCGTGCCGATGTCCATGTACCGATACACCTGTCTTGAATCAGCAGAAATTAATTCCGAGGAGAGTTCTTCGGCAAGGGCTAGTGCTAACGCACTCTTGCCGACTGCTGTGGCTCCCTCAATTATAACAACCCAGGATTTTATATCGTTTCTCCCAACATTATGCGGCTGTGCATTTCTTTGCGTT
>JAIOTM010000045.1 GCA_021106755.1 Candidatus Cloacimonadota bacterium
TCGTCTTCGCGTTCGGCAAGAGCTACCAGCTTTTTCGCCCAGAAAATACGGTCTGTGCTTGCTTTGGCAATACGTTCCAAATCCTTTGCAGAGAGATATTCCCCGGTTGTCTGTTTTGCTTCAATCTTTTCTCTGGTAACTCGCAAATACTCTTTGCGATTAGTCAGTTTAGTATCCAGTACTGAACGCAGATAGAAAACAAAACCGTAAAAAACAATGAAAAACATTACAAATGTAATTACGGTGTTGCGGAAAGTCTTAATTTCCATCTCTATTTTCTGTCGTTCGGCACCGAACTTGTTTAGGTTGATTTTGAAGTAATCTTGATTCATAGTCACTCCTAATCCGGTCTCATAGCCAGGCCGAGAGCCATAGCGAGTTGTGGATCTTTCTTATCGCGGAATTTGTCCGGCATCTCAAGATCAACAAACGGGTTGAAGACTTCGACTGGTATATTCAGACTTTCCTGTAAGTATTCCGGCAAGCCTTTGAGTTTCGCGGAACCACCGACAAGTAAAATCTTGCGGAAATCGCTGTCGCCAGCTTCTTTCACATAGAATCGAAGTGAACGTTTTGCTTCAACAGCAATCTGTTCTTCGGTTGTCTTCTCTGTGATGTCAAGCATACTCAACGGTTGCTCTTTTTCTTTTGCATCTCCACTTTCAATCAGACCGTTTTCGTGTTTGTACTTCTCAGCAGCCTCAAAATCGAGTTTTTGTTTCTTCATTACATCTTTCGTGAAGTGGTAACCACCCCAGGATATGTCTCTGGTGAAGAATTTCGATTGAGGACCGAAAACAACCATATTAGTTTTGTGTGCTCCGATATTGAGAATCACGTAAGTTCCATCTTCCACAAACGAGTTGAAACGAAAGCTGTTTGCTACAGCTAATGCTTCAAGATCGACCGTTCCGGGAGTCAGTCCAACCGCGTTAAGCACATCAGTATGTGCTTTCAGGGCGTCTTTTGTGGCTGAAGCGAGCAGGATATTCATGTTGTTTGTCTTTTCTTCAACACTAAGTACCTGGAAATCCAGAATCATTTCACTGCCTGAAATAGGCATGTGCTTCTTAGCCTCAAAGAAAAGCGCGGATTCCAACTCGTCTTCCGGCAGGAAAATGGTCTTAATCTGCTTAATGCTTGTGTCGTCGCCACCAATGGCGGTAACAAGCTGTTTCACATGTTTTGTACGGATTCTGAGAGATCGGAGCATTTCACCGAGGATTGGGGCATGTCTGTCGTTGCTTAAATCGGAAAATGTGTAATCCATCCCTTGCGGGATGGTTTGACGGATTCCGTAATTAAGTAACTTGTAACCCTGGTGAAGGCGCTTAAGATGCACTACCTTGATACTATGAGTACCGATGTCGATACCCAGAGATTCTTTGAAGCTTTTCTTTTTAGCCATAATCCCTCTTTACTTATTTATTTTGCTATTACTATGTATTAGACACATCTATATTCGGCACTTATTAAAAGTGTCTTGGTGGACTTATTATTCTGAGGGCAATTCCACGAAACGGTGTTTTACCAGACGTAACACTTACCTCAGGGTAATCCGGTGGGGGATTCTCCATAAACCTGTGGTCATAGTGATAATCTTTGTTATATCCAACTCCACCGCCTGACGTACCTGGACCGTTTACTCCCCACGCTGGAGGACCAAACCAGTAATTTTCCATATCCCAGTGGCCTGTATCTAAAGGATCGCCTCCACTACGGTGCACAAAACCACGTCTTCTCTGAGCCACTGAACCATAGAGATGAATTTCTCCCCGCTCTTTGGTTGGCACCTGTTCTGGCCAGATAGGGTTGTACCAAGGGTAATCTGGTGCTCGCTTTCCTCCCGAAAGTGGATACGCCTCGTAGTTCATCCCACCACCACCATTAGCCGGGAAGGGCCAATAAGGCGGATTCGCCGGAGGGTAATTACCTAAATGCAAATCCACATAGCGGAAATCTTCCTGAGTATTCATCCAATCATAAACGAAGTGAGTAGAGAAGTGAGGGTATTGGTATTCAAAAGAAAAGATACCGTCTTCCCATCCTTCGCCACCACCATCTCCAAGAGCACAAAGTGCAGCATAGATGAAAATTCCGTCGCAGTTTGGTTTCAATCTGAGAAGAGTATCGGATGGATGGACATAGCCGTAACTAATCCATATCTGACCTTCCGAAACAAGACCCAGCATATCGTCATCGTTAACATTTCCAGTCTGTTGTCCATTGTTATCGAAACCATCAGGAGAGTCTCCTATAGGCGTACCCGCGTACCATAAATCGTCAACAAGCTTGATATCGCCAGACGCTCCCCATGTAACTTTATTTTCAATCATACCGTGAACCCAGAGTTCGGCATCCACCCAGTAACTTTGTCCGTTGGTTAAGCTTCCACCTAAAGGCGGAGACCATAACGTATCTACAAAGGTAATCACATTGTAACCAATAGAATCTCCTACAGGTCCGTAAGGAGGAAACTGGTTGAACACAATCAGTGTATCCGGTGGAAGAATATCTTCGATAAATCCGGCATAACACACAAAGGAAGGTCCCTGGAAATCAACAAGAAGTATGTCTCCCGGATTATCAATTGGTTCAGTACCATTTTGACGTATCAAGTCAGCGGTTGGAAAAAAGGCAACCGTGCCAACTTCTTCATCGTAACCGCCGAGAAAGACATCATCGTAGGGTATTGCACCGGAAGCAGCCATAAAGGTCTCCCCGGTAGTCGCGAAACCATGAAATGTGGGCCAGCCTCCGAAGTTCTTCAGCCATATCTCTGTATTACTGTGGATGCGCCCGTAAATAACATCATATCCATAAAAATAGACCTGATCATCATTACAAGAGATATCTGTATTAGACAAATACATGAAACCGGCAAAAGTATCTTTTTTCAAAACTTTTTCTCCGTATTTCTGTATCGGCGAGCGACGGGCAGTACCATTAAAGGTAGTGTAGTTCGCTCTGGAGCGGAAAGCCCGAATATTGGTTTTTACTACCGAACGGGTTCCCGTACTTAATTGCCCAATTGCCAAAGCTCTTTCAATTCTGGTTTTAAGCGCGTAGGTTGTTCTGGAACGTCCACTTCTCACTTCCACCAGGCGGACAGGCAGAGTTACGCCGTCTGAGCCATAGTCAAACAAGCTGAGGGCGTCTTTCCCGCGTTCGATTTCGCTACGAAGCAAATGTAACTCCTGTAGCCCATCGAATGTCAATCTCGCGTTATTAGAATCGTGAAA
>JAIOTM010000103.1 GCA_021106755.1 Candidatus Cloacimonadota bacterium
AGGATTTTCAGCATCCTCGAAGTTGTACAAATCCCGTAATTTCATAAATCCTGTTCAGATTCAGACAATCCAAATCATCACCAATAACACATTTCCTTTGACAAAAGAGAGGTAATAAATTTCTTTTTACTGTCGTGATAACGGCATAAGGAGCTTACACTTGAAGAAAAAGGACTGGATATATCTGTTGCTACTGCTAATGGTTTTGGGTTATTCTGTTTATCGGTATGTAACCAACGAATTTACTGTTAAAGAATCCCGGATTTTATTGGATACTTTTGTGGAAATCAACGTGGTAAGCAGTAATAAGAATATTACTGTTGCTGTGGATAGTGCTTTTGTGCTCATTGCCGGGTATGATGATAGATTTTCTTATTTCAACCCTGAGAGTGAAGTCTCCCAAATGAACAATGCCACATCCGACAGCGTGATAATCAGCAACGAGTTAGCGGAAATGCTACTCCTCGCGGAAAAGCTCTACCACGAGTCTGATTCTCTATACGATGTTACTATTGGTAATCTGGCAGACCTGTGGAATTTCGACGAACCAGTAGTACCTTCTGAGCAAGCAATTCGCACCGCCCAGACTGCTACCGGATTTCACAAAATGAAGCTTGAAAACAATATGCTGAAGCGTCCGCCGGGATTCAGAATCAATCTGGGAAGTATTGCCAAAGGTTATATAGTTGATAAAGCAGTTGAGTTATTGCAGTCTTATGATGTAAGTTACGGATATATCAACGCCGGAGGTGACATTCGTTATTTCGGTGAAATAGAGCCGCACTGGGTTGGCATCCGGCATCCCCGCGATTCCAATGCTATCATTGATACGCTCTATCTTCAGCAGTGCGCTGTTGTAACATCGGGTGACTACGAAAGGTACTTCATTGTGGATGGAGTACGTTATCATCATATTATCAATCCAAAAACCGGTTTGCCAGTGGAAAACACGATTTCCGTGACAGTTATCGCACCTAACGCTTTTCTCGCGGACGCACTTTCCACAGCATTGTTCCTGATGCCACCTGAGAAAGCGATTGAGTTATCGAAAAGCTATCATGGTGTGGACGCGGTAATCTATTATCGAAGCGGTGAAGATATAATCTCTATGAAAAGTAGCGGAATGAAGGTGTACTTAAAACCATGAGCGATGTAAAAGATATTCAGAACTCTCACGACAAGCGGAGAATTCCGATTCAGCGCGTAGGGGTGAAAGATATTCGCTACCCGATAGTAGTGGAAGATCGCGAAAACGGTGAGCAACACACAATTGCTGAAATGGACATCTATGTGAACTTGCCGCATCATCACCGCGGAACTCACATGAGCCGTTTCATTAAGGTACTTAACGATTATCATGAGACGACTTTCATTCACAAACTACATGAATTTCTCGAATCTATCCGGCGTGAATTAGATGCGGACAGTGCTTACACCCGCATTTCGTTTCCCTATTTTATCCGAAAAGCAGCACCGGTTTCAGGTATCAAATCGCTGATGTCTTACGAGTGCAGTTTCGAGGCTGCCTTAGAGAAAGATTTCAGCCTGACACTTGGCGTTAAAGTACCAGTTATGTCGCTGTGTCCATGCTCTAAGGAGATTAGCAAATACGGCGCGCATAATCAGCGTTCATATATCAATATCGAAGTCTGTATGGACGATTTTATCTGGTTAGAAGAGCTAATCCGCTATGCCGAAGATAGTGCCAGTTCCGAACTCTACTCACTTCTTAAAAGAGTGGATGAAAAACATGTTACTGAAGTCTCGTACGAAAACCCGAAGTTTGTCGAAGATATCGTGCGTGACCTCGCAATAAAACTACGAAAGGATAGTCGTATCAGTTGGTTCAGGATTGAGTCCGTTAATATGGAATCAATTCACAACCACAGTGCGTACGCTTGTATAGAATGGCAGAAAAACAATTAAATATCAAATCGAAAACACTCGCGAACGGTTTCAAACTCATCTGGAATAAAGAGAGTGCCAATCCGCTTGTCAGCTTGCAATTATTTGTACGTATGGGTTCTAACTGGGAATCTGAGCAGGAAGCCGGATTCTCGCACCTGACTGAGCATCTTGTTTTCAAATCCACGGAGCTTTATCCCGTTAACGCTATAACTGATAAAGCAGTTTCTCTTGGTGCTCAGATAAACGCCTATACGGAGTACGATTCCACCTGCTTCTTCCTCTCTCTACCCTCTGAATTTCTTGGAGAGGGTCTTGAGATACTGGCGGAGCTTACCCGGCACGCGAATTTCTCGGAAGAGGACTTTCGCTTTGAGCGAGGTGTGGTTATTGAAGAAATTAAGCAGTACGAAAATGACGCGGTTGAAACATTTATTGAGTCGCTCCCTGGTTTATACTATAAATATAATCCTTACCGCAACTCCATATCCGGCAGAGAGGAAGTGCTTAAAAACTCTACTCATCAACAATTAGAAGCTTTTTACAGAAAGTGGTACACTCCCGACAACGCCTTCCTTGTGGTGACGGGGGATTTGTCCGAAGATAAGTTAATGAAGTACATTGACACTTATTTTGCCACCTGGGCGGGCGAAGCTCCCAAAAAGCAGAATATTCAGGATGAACCATTTCCAGTTAGCGGAAAATTCAAATCTATCAAGGGCAAAGTAAGTCAGGATGTGTTAGCCTGGGTTGTTCCAGAGCTGAAGGATATTCACCCGCAATCTTACGCTCTGATGATTGGGATGAAAGCTTTCGCGGGAAACAAGGAATCACGGCTATACAAACGCCTGTTCGAGGAAGAGAAGCTGATTGACTCAATCAGGATTCATTCTTTCAGCGGTATTTTGAACGGCTTAACAGCTATAGTGATTAACCCTAAGAAGAACTCATCCCTGAACCGTATTGCCGCTGTGTTTATGGAGGAGTTTCATCAACTTCTGGATGGCGGATTGAGATTCAGCGAGTTTGAAAAGCAGAAGCGGGACGCCCCTTTTTCCTACCGGTATTCACTCGAATATATGGATTCTCTCGGGCAATGCCTTGGCAGTGAAGAAATCATTGAAGATTACCGTCAGTTTGAGTTGTATCCCCAGCGAATCGGTAAGATTACAAAGTCGGAAGTAGATGAAGCTATGTGTAGCTACTTTACTCCACAGTCGTTGCACTGCTACCATCTTGGAAAGAAACAGATTGAGCTGGATACAAACGCGGTGGTGGTAAACCGCTCAAAAATAAGCAACACCTTTTCGCGGGATAACTACACGGAATATCGGCTGGATTGCGGAATGAAGCTGTGCCTGAAGCATATAACAGGTCGTCCAACAATTGGGGTATCGATGGCAATTGATGCCAGCCAGCTTCACGAACCAGAGTGGCAACGTGGAATCAATCAAATGACTGCGATGATGCTCCTTTATGGCAGTGAGAAACGAAATTACCGTCAGTTACTGGATTTCACTGCCCAGCATGGTATAATGCTGCATGTTTCACCGAGAACAGAATTGACCCTGATGAACATGAAATGCTTTACGGATACACTCTTTACAGGGCTTGATCTTCTAATAGAAACTCTGTTTCAGCCTGTATTTCCTCAAGAGCATTTTGATAATATCCGTAAGACGATAATGAGTGCCCAGAGCAGGATAAAAGACAAACCGGGACGCTATGGACTTCAGCAGTGGAACCGGATGATACTTGGTACAGACAGTAATTTTCATAACAGGAACGGTACTCAAACCCAGTTGCGAAAACTCTCCCGCCAACAACTTATTGGCTGGCATAAGAACATGTTTGGAGCTTCCGGCATGACACTCTCTCTCGTCGGAGACTTTCAAAGTGAATTCGTTGCCAATTATCTTAATAAACTGCTGAATCATCCCGATTCCGCTGGCAAAAGGCTCTCGAAATCAACCCGGATATTTCCACGGGAATTAAGAACAAAATACAAGAGAACAGGCACTAACCAGTCGGTTATTAACCTTGGTGGATTTGGTATTTCTTCATCAAACAAGAAAGATTATACTACTATGTACGTGTTGTCCGAGCTACTTGGCGGAGACCTTAATTCACGTTTATTCGTAGAGTTACGGGAGCGGATGGGAGTGGCTTACTCGGTAGGTTTTATTACAAGAGCGACCCATGATATTGGTTTGTTCCGGGCGGCAGCAATTGCCGACAAAGCACGGGAGAAAGAGACTATAACCGCGATGAAGCGGGTGCTGTCTGCATCAACGGAAGAAGGTCATTTCTCTATAGAAGAACTTGAGACAGTCAGAAATTCTATTCGTGGAAGCAGGCTTCTCGCGGATGAAAGCGTACTTAATCAGGCAGAAACTCTTACTACTCTTTCTTTGCTGGGATATAGTTACCAATTTTATTTAGATAGAAATAATCGCTTGCAAAAAGTAACCTTAGAAGATATTCAGCAGCTCGCGAAACGACTCTTCAAAGATGAAAACTATTACCTGCATGTGTTGTCATAAAGGAAACTATGTTTACAGCCGGACTTGATATTGGTTCCCGTATGACTAAAGCGGTTCTTTTCGATATCAGGCAAAACAAAATTCTCGGCACACGCATTTCTGATACAGGCATAAAGCCGGGAGAGACTTCCATGCTACTTCTGAATGAATTATTGGAAGAGTATGGCATCAAAAAAGAGCAACTATCCGGCATTGCTTCTACGGGATATGGTCGGCGGCGGTTAGATATTGCCGAGATACAAATCCCCGAAATTTCCTGCCATGCTCTTGGCGTACATTTTCTTATTCCGAACGCGAGAACAGTTATCGATATTGGCGGTCAGGACTCTAAGGTTATCTCTATCAACGAGAACGGCAAAGTGCTGGACTTTGTAATGAACGACAAGTGCGCTGCCGGAACCGGGCGGTTTCTCGAAATTGTCTCAGAAATACTCGACACCGATGTTGAGGGGCTTTCAATAATTGCGGAATCTGCTGACGATGTTGTTGCTCTTAGTAACACCTGTGTTGTGTTTGCCGAGTCGGAGATTATCGGGCTTATCGCCGAAGGCGTTGAGCCGGGAGTTATCGCTGCCAGCGTTTATGAGTCGGTTGCTTCGCGGGTAAGGCAACTTGCTTCAAGCTTGAAATTAGAAGATGATATCGTCTTTACAGGCGGGGTTGCTCAGGCAACCGGAGCCTGCAAGGCAATGAGCCGCATTCTTAATACGCAGGTGCTTATACCCTCTATACCGTCCTACACCGGTGCTCTTGGGGCGGCCTTGAAAGCGGTGAATAGGTAGGTCGTTTTTCAAAGGTTTGCTCACAATCTGATAGAACCAGAAGACAAACCAGATGTTTCTAAAAATGGATGTATCACTGCTGACAACAATTAGCTTGACATTCTTTCAATGCTGTTTCTTTTTTTGACATAGATATTTAAATAACTATGAGAATCTGTGTTATTACTGAATGTGATGAAATAATGTAAAATCTGGAGAAAAACATGAAAGAAAGAAAAGCCCTGCTGTTTATGTTGATTATCGTTTTGTTTATCTTTATTTCCTGCAAAAAGGACAGTACTGGTTCTAACAACAATGCTGTTGCCACCGAAACCTGGGATATTAGTATTGAGACCAGAAGTAGCGGCACATGGACGTTGGAATTGCAGACTGATGGAACTATTACAAGCTACGGTTCATGGAGTTACGGTTCGGAAGTAAGCTGTCCATATACTAATGCACCTATGATTATAACTGGCTCTGACTTTACTATGGATGCAACTGGAACCGCGCATCATTCGGAATTCAATGTGGATTCGCAGTTTACTTTATCAGTTACAGGCACTTTCAACAACGGTACCGCAGCAGGAGAATATGTAATTGAATTCTCTGAAAATGAATGGCCAGAAACTACAAGCGGTGTTTGGACAGGTACTCTGGCAAGTGGTGAAGGGGTTACACCAACTGACCCGTAGTGAAAGAATTAAGCTATTATCATATCACTCTAATTCTGATTTCCGGTCTGCTGATGAACTGAAAATAGAATTGCCCTACACTGGTGCACTTGAAGTAGCGTTGGAGGCGACCGCGGGAGGTAGCTCTGAGTGCTCCAGTTATTAAACTAAAATTTGACATGCAAAATCTTCATAGTTATCTGTTAAGAATGAATTAGATTAGTTGAGGAGAAATACTACAATGAATAAAGCAAATTATTCAAAGAGAGCAAGAAAACCTATTGCTAAAGTCAGAGAAGAAAATTACTTCAGTATTCTAATTTCTGTTGCTCAATTTGTGGTAATATCCCAATTGTATATCATCACATAGAAGAATGGGCAAAAGAGAAATCTAATGATGAATCTTTATTAATACCTGTTTGTAATAAATGTCATCGTGATATACATAGTAAAAGTAATAACTAATCTTTCCGACTTGCTTTAATGTCATATATATCATAGAATTAAATCAAAATAAGTCTTTACAGAAAAA
>JAIOTM010000376.1 GCA_021106755.1 Candidatus Cloacimonadota bacterium
AAAAAAACTATCAAAACTCTTGTACGTTTTTTCTAGATTCTTATAAGCTATTTTCTCGATTTCTTTTTCAAGAATTAGGTCTTCAGCCTCTTTGATAGTGTCTAGTTTTCTTATATCAGAAAGATTGAGTATACTTTCGCTATTATCTAGAATACCTGGAATTTTCAGGTAAACAAATTTTATAAGCTGATTTAAAAAAGACTCAAATTGGCAAATACTAGAAACAAAAAAGCTTTCGGGTAGAATTTCTAACGAGAAATAAGAGCTTTTAAGATCCCTCACAATTCTGCTAAACTGGATGATATCAATATCTTTTCCATTGTCAGATTCTGCTTTCTGTCTTTTGTAATCTTCTGTTGCCCTTGCATTTTTGGCAAGTAATAATGAATGCAATTCCGGCAACGAAATAAAGAGGCTATATGAATGATTTATGTAATCATCCAATATGTTTTCAAATTTTTTATCCCATTCATCTTTCTCAGATAATGAATCTCGCCTAAGTTCATTATTCATTGAATCTCCCTTTTTTACTTAATTAGGGACTTAGGTTTATTGTCGTCAAGTCTTTTCTCGAAAAAGCAATGAATTACAGCAATTAACCGGTGATTATAGAACCTCCGGTTTTCCTGTTAGTGGAGAATTCACTTCTCCAGATTCAAGATTGTTTCTATCAGCTTGCGATGTTGCTTTTTTCTATCCTGTTGTGCCTTTGCTCTATTGGAGTAATAATTCATATAATCTGCACTACCACTCATAAAGACATTGCGACCTTTAAATACAACATTGGTATTTGATAGGTATAAACCAATGTGTGAGTCTGGTTGGGTAATATCGATACCCGATGCCCATGTAGTTGGTATTGTTGCAGATCTATGTGCAACTGGTATCGAAACTTCAAACTCATATTCAAGATCGTTCATGGGGTCATTTGGGTCTGGGGTATCCGCGTAGCCCCAAAGAAATTGATAATGACTGTTTGCAACTAAATCCCAGGTTACTTCCATTGGCTGATCTGTAGTCCATGCTACAGGCCAGACAACATTGGTCTGATCATGTACTATAGTAAGATTTGTCTGACTCAGTACACCGTTAATTGTAACGGCAACATCGTACGCCTCACCTGGAATCAACGTAACAGAATTATAACTATGCCATCCAAAGTAGAAGTATTCGGCATCTTCGTCAAGAAAGAAATTCCCATCAATAATCGCATCATTGATTCTTACTTCTATAGTTTGCATAGGTGTACCGTTATCCCAATCTACAACTACAACAGAGATATATGAATATTCATCCTTCGCGTCGTTGTTGTAATCGCAGGTAATAACATGGTCGTATATGTTTGGGTTCCATATATCCGGTAAGCCAGTAATACCACCATCACCACCACCGTCGCCTTTACACCCAACGAAAAGACCCAATGAAAAAATGAGTGCCAATAGTAGAAACAAATTGAAGTATTTCACTTGTGCTCCTTTTATTGATTTTGTTATGTTTATTTCATCAATATTGCTTTGCGGTGTTGCACGGTGTTTCCCGCTTTCATGCGGAAGAAATAAACACCGGATGCAACCTTCTGCTGATTTTCATTAACACCATTCCAGACAGCAGTGTGCTTGCCTGCCGGGAGTACATCGTTAACAAGCGTTGCAACTGCCTGTCCGCGAATGTTAAAGACATCTACAGTAACAGCCTGTCTTTTATCTATGGAGAAGCATACGGTTTTTGTCAATAAAAAAGATTGTGTTTTCTGCGGAAAGATGATATTTATGTAGTTTTTCTCCGTTAATCCCAACAAAAAGAAGTAAATAGTCAAATTCAAGCAGAAAATCCTTGACCTGAGACCCTGTTTTTAATTGTTTAACTAATTGTATTATTGAAAATATCGGAGCGAAAAATGGCTAAGAAACAGAGAACCGCAATCACGCCTACGCGGGCGGAAGATTATCCTCAGTGGTATCTCAATGTAATAAAAGCGGCAGACCTCGCTGAAAACAGCGAAGTTCGTGGCTGTATGGTAATTAAGCCCTGGGGTTATACGATATGGGAAAATATTCAGCGCGAGTTAGATGAAATGTTCAAGGACACCGGGCATGTTAACGCCTACTTTCCTTTGTTCATCCCTAAAGAATATTTTGAGAAGGAAGCCCAGCACGTAGAGGGTTTTGCCAAAGAGTGCGCGATAGTAACTCATACCCGTCTGGAAGATGATGGTAAAGGCGGGCTGAAAGTCGCTGGTGAGTTAACTGAACCTTATATTGTTCGCCCCACAAGCGAAACAATAATCGGAGCCAGCTTTGCCAAGTGGGTTAATTCTTACCGTGATTTGCCTCTGCTAATTAATCAGTGGGCAAATGTGGTTCGCTGGGAATTACGAACCCGTCTTTTTCTCCGCACAACAGAATTTCTCTGGCAGGAAGGGCACACCGTACACGCTACCAGTGAAGAAGCCTTTGAAGAAACCTACAAAATGCTCGGTGTTTACGCGGAGTTCGCAGAGAAATTTCTGGCGATACCAGTTATAAAGGGCGAGAAAACCGAAGGTGAGCGTTTTCCCGGAGCACTTAACACATTCTGTATTGAAGCTATGATGCAGGATAGAAAATCGTTGCAATCCGGCACATCCCACTTTCTGGGGCAGAACTTCTCCCGTGCGTCAAATATCAGATATTTAAGCAAAGATGGCGTAGAAGAACTTGCCTGGACAACCAGTTGGGGTGTATCCACCCGCCTTGTCGGGGCACTTATTATGTCCCACAGCGATGACGACGGGCTTGTACTTCCTCCTCGTGTTGCTTCTGCTCACATAGCAATTATCCCTATTTACCGAAATGAAGAAGAACACCAGCAAGTGTTGGAATACATTGCAAAAATCACTGATGCGTTAGATAATCTCCGCTATCACGAACGGAAAATACGTTATCGGGTTGATGATCGCGACCTTACCGGAAGCGACCGCTCCTGGCAGTGGATTAAAAAAGGAATGCCTATTCGTCTGGAAATAGGACCTCGTGATATAGCGAAAAACGCCGTATTCATGGGACGCAGGGATTCTCAAAACAAAACAGCTTTGGGCTGGAAAGATTTCACGGAAAAAGTTTGTGATATTCTCGATGAAATCCAGACTAATATCTACAACAAAGCTCTTGCTTACCGCGAAGAACATACCCGGATTATCAACAGCAAGGAAAAATTCTACAAATTCTTTACTCCGAAAAACCAAGCTAAACCAGAAATCCACGGCGGCTTTGTCTATGCTCACTGGAACGGCGATTCAGCTATTGAGGCTCAGATAAAAGAAGACCTGAAAGTTGCCATTATCTGCATCCCCCTTGAAGGGGACAAAGAACCAGGACGCTGCATTTTTACTGGTGAGCCAAGTCCGCGGCGTGTAATCTTCGCAAAGAAATATTGATTAAACAAATATGAAATTCTGGTTAAAGCGAGAATCTGACTTTATCTTTCTCGACCAGTTCATCAAAGCGATGGGCTGGATGGAAGACTATCTTGATATTCGGCGCATACTGATGGATGGTCGTGTTCAGGTAAACAACACTGTGGAGATAAATCGCTACTTCAAACTGAAAGAAGGCGACAAAGTTAAATATAAGGACAATTTCGTTCAGATAGTTGGTGGTGAGTTTGCTCAGGTGCTTGCTAAAAAGAATGCCGCGACTGAACATATCAAAATGGGCAGACGACCGCAACGCTGGCAGGAAAAAACTATTAAGAAGAGCGATAAATGAAAGCAGGGCTGATTTCAGTCGGTAATGAGTTGTTACTTGGTCAGCAAGCTAATACCAATATGACTTGGCTTGGAAAAGAACTGGCAGAAGCTGGCTATCCGCTTCATAGTGAGATTACTGTTTCGGACAGCACCCTTTCAATTACAGACGGATTAGATGCCCTATGGCATACACATAGTGTTGTTATCACCACTGGTGGACTGGGTCCGACTATTGATGATGATATCACTATTGCTGCTGTTGCCGCGTATTTCAACAAGACTCTTTCATTTGATGAAGAAATCTGGCAGGATATTGAAGCACGTTTCCAGCATAGAGGGATTTCCACCCCCAACAGTAACCGGAAACAGGCGATGGTGCCAGAAAACTTTTCAGTCCTTTACAACGCTTACGGAACCGCACCCGGTTTGCACTATCACTCAAAGGGCAGACATCTGTTTATGTTGCCGGGCGTTCCCCATGAAATGCGTGCCTTAGTACAAAACGCGGTACTTCCAATTTTGCGGGAAGCGTTTCCAGCCCAACCTGTGATAATGCGAAATCTGCATACGGCTGATCTGCCGGAATCACGAATCGCGGAGATGACAGAATCTGTCAATATGCCACCGGAAACAAATCTTGCTTATCTGCCACAGCCCGGAAGAGTTACTCTGCGGGTTTATGGAGTTAATGAAACAGGTGTC
This sequence comes from Candidatus Cloacimonadota bacterium, assembly GCA_021106755.1. Classification (GTDB taxonomy): domain Bacteria; phylum Cloacimonadota; class Cloacimonadia; order Cloacimonadales; family JAIOQZ01; genus JAIOTM01. The sequence continues at coordinate 4,430 of JAIOTM010000376.1, forward strand.
GCCGAAGGCTTTGCTCTGCTCAATAACATTTTCAGGGATTGGATATGGGGTTACGATGATGCTACTCTGGAAACTACTATTCAGACACTTTGTATAAAAAACAAGCTTACTCTCGGACTCGCGGAATCCTGTACTGGTGGGCTGGCTGCCGCCCGACTTACAGAAGTTCCCGGTGCTTCCGAATATTTTGTCGGGGGAATAGTTACTTACAGCAATGCCACGAAAACGCGACTATGCGGAGTTTCAGCAGAACTTCTCGACCAGCACGGAGCGGTAAGCGAACCTGTAGCCAAAGCTCTCGCGACAGGAGCCGCTGACATTCTGGCTACCGACCTCGCTGGAGCTGTCACCGGAATTGCCGGACCTGACGGCGGTACCACTGAAAAACCAGTAGGCACTGTACACATTGCCGTTACCTTTAAGGGAATCATCCGACATCGACAGCTTAAACTTACTGGAAGCCGTAACATTATCCGCCAGAAAAGCATTGATAGCCTATACTTACTAATAATTAACATGCTGAAGGAATATCTATGAGAA
>JAIOTM010000075.1 GCA_021106755.1 Candidatus Cloacimonadota bacterium
GAGCGAGTGCGGCAAATCCAGAAACACGCTCTTAAACAGATTATGACCAAGAGTTACGAAGAGTTTGAGAAAGAAATCGACACTATCATCAGTAGTGGCACATAAATTCGGAGGTTAAATGTTCAAAAGTTTTGACATTCTGCTTCAACATGTGAAACAGATGGAAAATAAAACAGTAGTAATTGCAGCAGCCCAGACTCCAACCGCTATTGAAGCTGGTTTCATGGCTATCGATGGAGGATTATCCAACATCACAATGACTGGAGACAGAGCTTATATTGAGAATCATATCAATACTGAGTATTCAGGACGCATGGCAGATGTACGAATCGTTGATACTGGCACAGACCTTCGTGCGGCTTGCGTTAAAGCAGTTGAACTTATCAAAAACGGTGAAGGTGATTTGATTTTGAAAGGTAAGTGTGAAACGGCTACACTGCTCAAAGTAGCCTTAGACAAGGTAAATGGTCTCCGCACCGGAGAGATAATCAGCGATGTTCTTGCCTACGAAACTCCCGACAGACTTGTTTTATTGAGTGATGGTGGAATCAATCTCTATCCTGAGCTTAAAGATATGCTTTCGATAATAAGAAACGCGGTCAATGTAGCCCACGCGATGCAGTGTCCCGAACCCAAAGTTGCCCTCCTGAGTGCTGTAGAAAAAGTGAATCCCAAAATGCAGTGTACTATGGATGCCGCGCTCATCTCCAAGATGAACCATCGCAGACAAATCACAGGTTGCGTTATTGACGGACCTTTGGCTTTTGACAACGCCATTTCCGTGGAAGCCGCGCGTATGAAAGGGATTAACTCCCCCGTAGCTGGTCATGCCGATGTTCTTATTGTACCTAACATTGAGTCCGGCAATATCTTTGGTAAATCGCTGACATACTATTGCAAGTGGCAGGTCGCGCATGTAGTTATGGGTGCCGCAGCACCTATTCTGATTGCCTCCCGCGCGGATGATGCCAAAACAAAAATGCTCTCCATGGCGATGGGCATTCTCTGTGCCTGATGACTATTAGGTTGCTTTTTACAGGGAAAACGAAACAAGATTATATCCAGTCAGGGATTAACGAGTATATAAAACGATGCGGTAGCTATGTTCCGGTAAAAATTGATATTATCCCGGATGTGAAGCTTATCGGCTCCCGCTCTGTCGAACAAGTTACCAGACAAGAAGCAGAAAGCCTTCTCAAAGCACTGAAGAAATCCGCATACACAATACTTCTCGATGAATCAGGCACTTCAATGTCTTCTACTGAATTCGCCAGTTTCTTAGAGCCTAAGCTTAAATGTAGTCTTCAGATAATCATTGCCGGAGTCTATGGGGCAGATAATTCGCTCCACAAGAGAGCGGATACCGTGCTCAGTCTCTCCTCCATGACTTTCACCCACCAGATGGCAAGGCTTATCATTTCTGAGCAACTCTACAGAGCATTGACAATCATCAACGGGAAAAAGTACCATTATTAGATAGGAGTAGTTATGACAGATGATATAAAAGTTCTTCTCAAAAAAGCTGAAACCGCCACTGAAAACGCTTACGCTCCATACTCCGGCTATAAAGTGGGAGCGGCACTGCTAACTGCTACCGGAGAGATATTTACCGGATGCAATGTAGAAAACGCGTCATACGGGCTTACTGTCTGTGCCGAACGTATTGCCGTATTTAACGCAGTATCGGAAGGTTTCCGTAACTTCAAAGCAATCGCTATCTTCGCAGATGGAGAGAAGCTACCGTCACCTTGCGGTGCCTGCCGACAGGTTCTTTCCGAGTTTTCGGATAATCTGACAGTTGTATTTGCTAACAGAAAAACAATGAAAGAGACCGACCTGAAGACACTTCTTCCTGATACATTTAAGATTTAACCCACCTTACAAATATAAGGCTTTTCTACCGACCTATAAGGAAATATTCAGTTACTCGGTTATCAACTCGGCTTTCTCAACCAGATGAATGAATTCTGCCCTATAACCTTCATTATCCTCGCCTTTTGCCCCTTTTGCCAGCTTTATGATTTTTTCCCAGGAATATTGTCCGATAAATTCAGATTTACGTAGCTTCATACCGTAGGAGGCAACTGCCGCGGAAAATCTGAAATTTTTGGATGTTCTGGAGACCTTTGTTCTTTAATCCTTCAGGATTTCTGATAACAATATACTGGTGTCACCATCCGGCTTCTTATAGCGGAATTTCACTGTTAAGAGTTCATCTGAATCGGCAAAATCCGAAAGTTTTCTCTTCTTCTGATTTTCCTGATACTTCAAAGGGTCAACATCTTCGAATTTTTCGTCTGAGTCGGCTGGAATAATCTCGTACAATGCTGTAACAGTATGACCTGCCCCAAGTTCACCCGCGTCTTTTGTATCATCATTAAAATCTTCATCCCGCAAAAGCCGATTCTCGTACCCGATAAGCCGATATGCCTTTACTCTGCCTGGGTTGAATTCCACTTGAATTTTTACATCCTTGGCAATAGCAAACAGAGTTCCCCCCATTTCTTTAACCAGCACCTTTTTTGCTTCCAGAATATCGTCAATATATGCGTAGTTGCCATTGCCATGGTCTGCAAGCTTTTCCATCTTACTATCTTTGATATTACCTCTTCCGAAACCCAGAACTGTCAGGAAAACGCCTTTCTTTCTCTTTTCTTCAATAAGCTCAACCATAGCTACATCGGAGGATATACCGATATTAAAGTCACCGTCTGTACACAAAATCACCCGATTATTGCCATTCTTAATGAAATTATTCTGCGCGATATTATACGCCATCTTAATTCCGGCTCCACCAGCAGTTCTGCCACCAGCACGAAGTTGTTCAACTGCTTTCAGGATTTTATCCTTCTCGTTTCCCGACTTGGAAGGAAGCACCTCTTTTGCCGCGCCAGAATAAACAACGATTGCTATTCTGTCTTCGGGACGAAGGTTATCAATCAGAAGTTTCATCGATTTTTTCACTAACGGAAGTTTGTTAGCAGGCCTCATTGAACCCGAAACATCAAGCAGGAAAACCAGATTGCAGTTCGGAGCTTTCTCAATATCAAATTTTTTGCCCTGCAAACCAATATGGACAAGAAGGCGTTTCTTATTCCAGGGGCATACTCCTGACTCTGTGATAATCTCAAAAGGATGCTTGCCTTTTGGTTGCGGGTAGTCGTAAGTAAAATAATTAATCAGTTCCTCAATCCTTACATAGTCTGGCTGGGGAAGATAGCCATCGTTAATTATCCGCCGTACATTGCTATAAGTAGCAGTGTCCACATCAATTGAAAAAGTAGAAAGCGGTATTGTGGTGGCATTCATAAACTTATTGGGAACAAGTCCTTCATAGTCCTCAGTATTCCAATATCCTGGTGTACCCGGTCTCGGAACCAGTGATATTTCATGACTCGAAAATGCCCTTGTTCTGCCACTTGCATCAGGGGCAGAAACAGACATACCATCTACGTTATAAACAACTTCTTTATCATCTATGACCGTGCAAGCAGACTGAAGGGCCTTCACATCTTCAATACTACTAGCAGCGATATTTTCAGTAGTAGAGAAACCCATAATTTGCATCTCTTCTTTA
>JAIOTM010000039.1 GCA_021106755.1 Candidatus Cloacimonadota bacterium
AGAAAGGAGGATAAACACTGAAAAGTGTTGCATCAAAACCGGTGAATCTGTTGCATTCTAAACCGGTGTTGACACTTAAACAGTCGTAGGTATATGGGTCAACGGGAGTTTAGGATACACATAAGACGATTGATAGAATTAACTTTCAAACAGGTTAATGGTTTGCACCGATGTGGGCGAAAGAAGAATTCCCTGAACTAATGGGCGATGTAACGGATATCTTTAAAGCTTCAGGATTATGGGAGTCATTCTTCGTCTACTCTCGACGTCTCATATTGCAGGTGATATTCACACCATGAATCAGATAATCTGAAGTATCCTAGTGAGGCAGTTAAGTTTAGGTCGTTCTCTTTAGCTCATCATTTATGAGTACTTCTCTGGCATCATTACCTCGAAACGGTCCAACATCTCCCTGTTCCTTAAGGATGTACATTAGAATGCAGCACGAGAATATCCAACTCTGAACTTTCTCTGAAGAATGTTTACCGAACCTTTCTTCAGTAGCGACAATGATCAAGGTATCTACAAAGGGAGGAGCTTCCTTTATTCTGTCTGCCTCTCTGGTGCAACGTAGTGAACAGATGAGAAAGTGTTTATTCCTAAGCCCGACTCTCTACAACCACGGATTACATGAGCTGTTACTTGTCGGGTATTAGCTGGTTAGCATGCACTGCTATTCGGACTGGTTTCTGTAGGGTAATACGAGCACGAAGTGCTGCGCTCGTTTCGCTGTCCCAACTTTCTTCTCCTGCTTCAGTACTGACAGTGATGATAGTATCTGCACTATCGACGTATTCGCCTGCTTTGTCGATCTCTGCCAATTGAAAATGTCCCCAGTTGAGATTATCCCAATCAAAATCATCTGGAATTTCTGATGGAGGAATCGACTTGTCGGCTATATCCAAACCAAAACGAGCTTCAGTGATGCGTTCTTCGAATACGAAGAATTTTCCCGCGCTTGAAGACGAACTCTTCGCTTCCTTATTGGAAAACGGAAACCCTAAAAACACAAGATCAGCACCCAGTGAACCGCGAAAGATTGGATATATTGGGTTTGTGGTCGCAGCATTGGGAATATGTATGGTTTCCGTTGTGGAAACGATATCTGAAACACTATTGGATGATGGTATCGTAAGATCCGCGTATTCAGCTAAATCAGGAACAAAATCCCCTGTCAACTCGTTGTTCTTGTATTCCAATCGAGCATCTACCGAATAGATAACTGCATTCGGATATCGTTTGAGCAGGTCGCCCCGTACAACAAGAACAAGATTATTCCCATTTCTGAAGTCTTGATGATTATCGTTTTTTCCCAGGTGTGTTTTTCTCCATTCATGAAGAGGGCGAATGTCTTTCAAAGACTCTATGGTTGTTTCCGTTAACTCCCCTTCTGAGAGTTCAGGCTCTTCTAAGTCCGGATCATCGTTGGCAACATATTCACTCACATCCCAGAACTGTCGGAAATAGGATCCACGCTGATCGGTAGGAAACCTTCTCCATAATAACTCGCTGGCGAATTCATGATTTAAACCGACCATATAGGATTCCATGAATCGACTGTTGGTTTCAAGTAAACCAATTGTATTTTGGGGCACTTTTTCGACCCCCGGCAAAATATAGGACTGTGAAAGATCACGAAGCGATTCATACATAGGTTGTGGAAACTCAGGGTAGGCCATGATTTCGTCGAGTGGATCTCCAGTGGCTCCATCTTCAAAGCGTTCTGCAAGCTCACCGGTAAAACGAAGGCGTCGTTTGACCCTTTCCTTAATGGTTGAACGAGGATCAATGGCATTGTAAATATATGTTCTAAATGGAGCGAAATAATTCTCATTTTGTTGTGGTTTTTTAACGACAATTTTAGAAGGACTTAATAGATTGGTGAACACATCACAGATAGCATCTATTAAGCTCTTATCGATATTGACACCTTCCGCGTCGGCATCAATTGCATCACGCATCTGATCACAGGTAATTTGATTATCGCAGAAACGCAACGCTTGTGGATCTATCGGCTTGGTAACTATTTCCATAGGCATTACCGTAACAACAGGATCAGTTGGGATTGTGGAATCACTTATATGGACACGAATAGATGCTTTCGCTTTATATGCGGGTGTTTGTGCACTTAATAGAAATGTCCAATTGAGAGCAGTGGGAATAGGAACTTCATCATTTGAATCATTGGCATCCGAAGAGTTGCCGTCGATAAATGGACATTGGGGACTCGAAAATCTACTGACCATAAGTGGACAAACGAAATTCAAAGTTTTGCTGACTATATATGGGCAAATGGGATTCGGAAATTTGTCGACCATAAGTGGACAAACGAAACTTAAAGTTTTGCTGACTATATATGGGCAAATGGGATTCGAAAATCTGTCGACAATAAGTGGACAGACGAAACTCGAAGATATGCCGACCACAAATGGACAAATAGGACTCGAAGAACTGCTCTCCTCTTCTGAAACGTTGGGTGTGGAAGGGTCTTCTGAAGTTACTAAAGCAGGTTTACTTTTTATCGTCCAGGTCTTTGTAATCTCTTCAGTTCTGTTTAGTGGCTTGGTTCCAGACCAATCTCCTAAAGCAATCAACTCCTTTATAGTATTAGTTGAATTCCATTTTAGAGTTAGTTTCAATGTGCCCTTGTCTCCAGATACTTCTGCGGTTGCATTTGTGATAGACAACGACACTGAAGGGATTATTACCTTAATCATTTCTTTAGTAATATCACAAAGTGTTGTTGTGCCTTCAGTTGAAGGATGTGGTCCGGCTGGCTGGATATCTCCGCTTGCAATCCTTCTCAACATATCCATTCGTCGCTGTTTTTGACGTTTACGAATTGGACCCCGTGGCCGCATAATACGACGAAATGCCGGATCCAAAGCTGCTGCCGGAATTCTCGTTTCCTTATCCAGTTTCGAGTAGACAGTTATCTTAGATCCGTCATCTTGGTCATAGAGGACACGCTTTTGTGCAGGTGTGGTTGTACGTAAAAAGTCTTCCATCGCCATGGAACCAAAACGATAGTGCAGAAAAGTAGAGCTTTCTCGTCCAAGCTGAGCACGCCTGAGGATATCATTCGCAGCTTCTATCTCCCCGATTTGATCCCAAGCGGATGCCATCAATGCTTCCTGTTGTTTTCGAACAACCTCGGAACCAAACCCAGCTGCTGTCCGATGACGTGGATCGAGATTCAATACATCAAGCCAACTTTTGGAATTAATATCTGATTTCACACGTTTTTGGGCAGCATGCCATTTTCCGTATATAGGAGGAACAACAGCTGGCAGTGGGATGTTGATCTTCGCACTTTCGGTTTCAATCGTGACTCCGGTATCCGAAAATGTTATAGAAAAACGAAAACAGTATATCGTTTCCGGTGTTAATTTTATAATTACATTGTGAGCAATCCCCTTAGTATCAGAGATACTACTATGTATGAATGATTCCTGATTTTCAGAAATTACATGACCATACTCAATTTTTCCAGTGCTCTCACTATCTGTCTTCCATTTAACGCGTATCGATTTGCCGTCATCTAAAATATTAAATTCAAGATCCTTGATGATATTACCAAAATCATCAGGTAGCGCTATCTGTATACGGTCTGTATCTGCTTTATTGAGAACTTTCTCGGCGAGAGAGTCTTGAAATTCTTCAGGAACGGGCTGTCCTGGTTTGTCTTTTCCCCAGCTGGTGTATACCGTACTGAGACTCTGCAGAGCTCCTTCCATTTCAAGGAAATGTTTCTTCTCATCTTCTTCACCTTCAACAAGCTCTCGCTCGACACGTAATCCAAAACCGGGATGTTTGCAATCAATATCACTTAGGCCCAAGCCTTCTAATTTTCGTTTTTCAAGTAAGCGAACCAGGTATTCAAAATCGCCGCGTACACTGGTCCGAAAATTCCATCGGTAGTAATAAGGCAAATCAATCGACGTATTAGATCCTTCAGAGGTTTCCGTATCCCAGGCATAGTCTGCGGAGTTACAATCACTTACACTGTATTGTGCAGCTTTAGTATCTATTCCGGCTGCCCAGCCGAGCTTAAATGCCGGTACAACGAAAGCAGTATAGAGCGTTTTAGGTTGTAGACGCCTCGTGCACATCAGACGGCTCACAACACATTCTGGGTGTGAATTAATGATGTTTATTAATTCATCTTCATCGATACTTGGCGTGTCTTGTCCTGAAGTTGCCTGTATATGAGCCCATCTCCAGGCGTTTTTCAGATCTGGCAGGTTATTTTGATTGAAGACCTTGATGACAGGCAGTTGCTTAGACCCACGCTTGGTTTCCTCATACTCACGATGTATATCATCACCGCGGTCCTCTGCGATAAGTACAATGAGTACTATCCAGGGAGTCAAACCTTTGTCTTCAGCTGGATTGGTGCTGAATCGCCATACAAAGTCGAAATCTGCGAACTCAATCGCGGGAAAGTAATTCGGTTCGAAGTTGCCTGTATTCGGCTTTGGATCAGTTCGTACAATCATCCGTTCATCAAAACCGACTACATCTCCCGGACCATATAACTGCACTGATCGTTCGATGGAATCATTGTCCCAATCTCCAGAATCTTTCGAGCGTCTGGCCACTTTGAGGAGCAGGTCAATCTGAGCTCTTTTCTGGCTACCAGTAACTTTATTGTCAATCGCTGCGGCCAGCCCTTGACGTGCAGAAGATATGAAGTGGTAATGTGTATCTGTCATGCTACCTCCTCAGCTTCATATGCGGCTACTACAATGTACTCTCCGGATTCTTCCGGATGGTAAACCAGGTGTTGGGCAAGCGCCTGATCCGCCTGCATCCGTGTCATACCGGATTCAGGAACATCCACACATGGATCAATATCAATTGGTATCAGGGTCTCAGCATTCACAATTGAGTATTGTTCTTCTTGCGTTCCGACCATGCTCTCACCTTGATAGGCAAATCTTGCATTCCCCTGTGTGCATAAAGCCACGCGACTAACAGAGTTCCCTGCTGAAAGAAAACGAGCGTGAGACCATTTTGCTGTTGCCAAAGTGAGATTGTCTGCGGGTTGGGTAGTACGATCGGATTTGATCATAATAGACTCGTATTCGACCTTTTGACTCTGGCTGTCACCTTTGAATTCAATCCGATCCGAACTCCCTGTCGTGGCTCCGCCTTGCATTTTCTCGAAAGATGGGAGGGAAAGTTTCTGATGCTTAGTAAGAATTTCAAACTGTCCTCTTGAAAAGTACTCATCAATTGGTTTAACATTGATAATTTCATTTCCGTCGCTGTCTACAGTTTGGATATCAACAATCCGGAAACGATCATACGTTTTCGGAGGAGCAGATCCAAATCTTTCAAGGGTTGTTTCGAAAGGTACAACATTCTGACGTACTTCGAGTCTACCTGCCGGATGGACGACAATTGCTGGAGGCTGAACATCGTCCGGGTTGACAGGTTCGTCTTCGATCGATCGCAATGCCACAGCGAGTGATGTCCTTAATGGCAGTTGGCTACCCCAGCTCTCTATTTTTCCAAGTGCTCCTTTGAGCAGTAACCAGGGATTGACCGGCTCTGCTAACTTTGGATCGTCGAGTCCCCAGGTTTCATTGAATCCGCAATCGACATCCCAAAATAGGACATGCACCGTGGCCGTTCCACGTATTGTCCAGGGGGTTGGTCCCGATAATGTACAATTGACGCTAATATTGGCCAGATCGACCCCCATGACGCTGATCGCCATTCCTCCTGTCATTCCACTTTCAAATGAAAATGGGGAAAAATTGAACAGAGCATCAAAACTCAAGAATCCACTGATTCCGGCTTCCACCGCAACAACACCGATAAACAGCTCAATCCTAGCGCCAAATTGTAAGGTGTTGGGCGTTAATGCCAGATAGCCGCCGAGCCGAAGTTGAACCAACGGTCCGTAATTGAGATTGAGTCTAAGTTGTTTAAGATCGCTAAAGATTGATCGGGGAGACGGTGCCGTAAAACTGGGATGAAACCCTCCAATTGCTAGAGCGAGCTCCGGAGTGTCGCCCCAACGCAGGAAGAAAGCGCAATCGCCATAAAGCTCAAAGGCTCCCATGCCCGACCCTTGTATCGACGCTTGAAACGAGAGCTCTTTCTTCTGTGTATCAAGGGTGCCGAGTATGTCAATGTGAATGCCGACTATCTCAAACTCGGCATCAGGCAATGCCATCTCCACCTGTCCCATCAAAGCAATACGAACAGGCTCCGGTGTTTCGACAAAGACCCCGATCTCTCCGGTGAGAATAGTTGGTATGCCATATCCGATTATGAGCATGGGACCCACCACAAAGCGGCCCTCCTCCGGCGGAAACACAGAACGCATGTCGCTGATAATCTGATTTGCGTTCTTTATAACCTCCTTGGGATCAGGAAATAGAATCGAATCAAGTGTGCCCTTCTTCAGTCCCTCCTGTAGAACCTCAGTATCCATTGTACGGTTTATGCCGACGAGACCGCCGACACCCGCTAAGGATATTCCTGCGTAGATTTGTATGGACGGATTAAAGGTAACCCCGATGTTGACCAGCATCGAATAGCCCTCGGATCCGTCGGGCATTTGTGTAGCAATCAAACCAACAGCAGTAATCCCTATCTCGCCAAGCTGAAGCGCAAGAGCTCCTGAGTATCGTTGATTTGTCTCATCAAAATCAATGAATCCGCCACCGACCACTGGACCCGCGGCAATGGCGAGGCCGACTCCGGTGGGAGGGAGGAACTCAATATCATCAATCTGAACAGGGCCAAAATTACCGGAATTATCATCTGAAATAGTAATGGGTATTTTCAGACCAATTGTATCAACCGAACCTATAACAGGTCCAAGCTCAAACCCGAGTGAAACCGCCAGGAGAACCTCTATCTTTTCTCCAAAGTCTACACCAATAAGTACAGAATCAATAGTGATAGGCCCTATGCTTTTATGGATGGGAATCTCTATCGATAAAGCGGAACTTCCCTGGAAATAGAATCCTTCCTGATTAGATACACCTATGGTAAGATCGGTAACTGATTCTACTTTGATTCCGGAAAGTAGTTTTTGGATAAACCCATCGCCTTCCGATATGTCGATCTTCAGGCTCAGGTCATTGATCAACATTTCTGCAGCAATTTCCTCTTTGCCGTTATCGAGAGCTGTAATGAAATTGAAGCCTATTTCCCTAAACCCCAGATAAGATCCATCTTCGGAACCAAATATCATACTCAGTTCATCGTTTGCGGTCTTTCTAACGATCCCAACTTCAACATGTGCGTCAGCAATATTTATTAACGATTCTGGATTACCATCGAATGCATTGTTTACTATCTGTAGCTTTGCAGGAGGACGCAACTCAAATCCTACTTGAGGTCTGGTTCCTATGTTTCCTTTAAAACAAAGTTTCCATTTTTCACTAATATCCATATCAAAACTGGCACCTGCCATTAAGTAAGGATAGAGAAATAAACCGGCTTTGTTTTGTTCATCCTTTTCAGGAATAGGAGAGAGATTAAGATCTATCTCTGTATAACTATCTGGCCATATACCGGATTGGTAAAGAGGAAACCTTATTTCTTTGTCTTTTCCTATTTCTCGACCCAAAGCACTTCTAACAGATTCACTCTGTGTGTATATCCCACCTGGTATAAGGAATGCACGTAACAACACTTCTGTTCTTTCCAAGAATTTAACACCGAGGAATGATGAATTCCATTCATAGACTGTATTGACCAATTCACCTGTGGAGGTGAAAAGTATAGGGATACGCTCCCATTGGATGGTTTTAATGAGCATACCTGCATCATCAGGGACAACTTCAGCTAGTCCGAGGACATGGAATAATGAAAAGATGCGTTGATGATAACGTTGCAGGTATTGGTACAGGAGTAGATCCAATAAGCGACGAGCCATCAATTCTGTTACATCCCCGATAGCGATCCCTACCATTTGAATATCTGGAGGATTCGCTTGCAAATCATTAATAATGACCTCAATAGCTTTGGTAATATCTATAGCTTGTGTTACCAGTCCGGAAACTTTTTCAATCAGACTTATTCCAATCTGGGCAGCTTCTTCATCGCTGGCATCAGAAAGATTGATAATATCATCAATAACCTCGCCCAGATCTGTTGTAAACTGACCTATATCTAATGATATTGGATATGTTGTACCAAGAATATCGCCCAAGTCCCAGCCTAGTTCTTCTATAAATTTGACTATTTTGGCAGGAGTAGTTAACTCTTGTAAAGGTTCCAAAATGTTTGTTACTTTAATTACCAGTATTTGGGAGAGACTTTTTGTACTCATCATTTTTCTTTTGTTTTAAGTATTATTACATTATTGAATGTCATTTTCAATTAAGTGTCCTTCTACTTAAATGTTTCAATGTCCTCATCATCTTTAGTGAATCTATCTGTACGTTTGAATAAATAAAGATCCGCCCAATCATTATATTTTTTTTCATTTTTTATATATTTACAGTTCTTTATCCAAGCATCTGGTTTCAGTTTTTTAAAAATATTATTCTTGCCTGTTGCACCTTCTCTGTCTAATTCCTTAAAAGATGGAAACGAATAATAATATTTGTCTTCTTTTCCATATGGATATTCTAAAAACCGGTTTACAAATTCAAAATAAACTAGATTAAGCCATCCTTTATCAAAAGCATGTAACAATCTTTTTTTGGAATCATTTTCAAACAATAAAGCTGATTTAAACCCCTCACTATTTGGTTCAGTTAGTAGATATATATCTTGAGTAAGTTCAAGTTTCTTAATAATCTCATTATGATACTTAAATAATTTTTCTTTTTTAAGCTCTTCATTAAGCTTACTTCTAGTCATATCTTCAAGCACCGCTCCACGTAAAACTTCAAGCTCTTTTTTAAGATCATTTTTAGTCAAATCTTTTTGCTCAGCCTCAAATATAGCTTCAAGCTCTTCTTCACTAAATAGACTGGCAGATATTTTTGATAATTTGTTATAATTTTCCATTAATTTATTTTCTTCAGGCCAATTCCACAGTTGATTTCTCAATAATGTCCAGCAGCCCTTCGTATTTAGTGAACCATGAATCGTATTGGTATTTTTATCATTAGGATCCGAACCCGGTGGTAGGGTCATAAAACGCGGTATTTTGCCATCTTCATCTTTTACAGTAATGTATGGAACCATTGCAACTTTATTTTCCTCCCATAATAAATCATATTTGGGTTTGCCAAACTCTTTCATGATGCTCAAATAATATTTATTTTCGGGTTTATCGGTCACTTCTGAGAAAGTATCATTTATTGGCTTCATATATGATAATTCTTCAAAGTATTTTTTTATTTTCTGGTCTTTGGATAATACATCGACTTCATCAATAAAATATTTGGTTTCTTGATTAAAGCCTTCTTTATATTCATTTGTTTCCTTTATATTCTCATTCATTAATAAACGAGATACCAATCGTGCTTCAAAGGCATGTTCGATCCCATGTTTTGGATAATTATCTTTGCCCGAATAGTAACTTATACAAAAGAAACGGGTATAGAATACCAATTCAGAAGTATATTCATTAACTTTATTAAAAAGGGAAAACGAAGCATTTGGTCTTATATTATCTGGAAATTTATCTATTATTTTTATTATATTTTTAAATGTTCCATCTGGGTTTCTGCTGGCTTTTTTGAAATGCCAATTATTGAAATGACCACCTGTCAAACGTTCTGCAAATCCATCGCCAAAAATGATAAAAGCTGTGAGACGGTTTGTTTTAATTGAGTCTAAAAAGAGAAGGTCCCTTTGCACTTGAGTAAGGCGTTTTAAAAAATTCTCCGATTGGACTGTGTGGAATGATTCTTCACCATCTTTATGAAACTCGTTTGTCATCATTCTACGATAGATTGTATTTTTAGTAAAAAATAGTTCATTCTCGGAGAAGGCAGAAATATAAGGCCCATACATATTACCATAGACTTGTGTAGCAAGATTAGTATAAGATGTACAATTCTTCATTGGACCTTCGCTATATGCTGACACAATAGTTTTGATGCAAACGGCATTTTCTTCATAGTTTTCTTTGGTTAATTCTTCATCTTCATATCCATGGCTATTTTTTAAAAATTTAAGATATATAAGTGCGACGGTTACAGAGCTCTTGGGAAAACGGAGCAGATTGTAAATGTCTACTCGATTGTTTTCATCTACATCAGTATGATTAAAGGACTTGAAAACTTCATTCAGGTATGTATCCGTATTCTGGTTTTCCCTGACCGGTTCATCTATCAATTTTGATAAATCATTTAGATTTTTAATGTACATAGCCAATAGGTGAGGCAATATTTTTGAAATTCCTACAGGTGTCTTATATAAATCTTTGCTAAATGTTCGATCATTTAAATATTTTTCCCATACATCTTTCCCTTGATCGAATTGAGAATCAACAAATAGTCCTTCAAAAAAACTAAAATAGATAATGGATAATAATAAGTTTGAGTTTATCCCTCCCGGAGATAAATCTGCATTTTCATTACGTATCGCTGCCAATATATAGTAGCGAAGATCGTTCGCAAATAGTAAGGATTTGTATGGATCACCGTTTTTGCATATTGGTTCTTTAATTCCAACTAAATCCTCGCTCTGAAATGTTCCAATGAATTGATGAGTTAATTCCAAAATAGGCGCGTTAGGCAGTTTAGGCTTAACTTCGATGACAATTTTAAATAGACCAAACTCAGAAACATCAAAAGAATAAGTTTTTTCTTCGTCTTCTATTTGTAGCTCAATATGTTTTAGTTTCTTATGAATTATTTTAAATGAAAAAACGCTGTATGTTGTTTCGAATTTAGGATCTTTACAGGCTTCGTTATTTTCATCATAGAAATATATCTTCCATTCATATTTCTCGGGAATAGGTAGTACTTCTTCATTGACGAAAAGGACATATTTACAAACGACATTTTCACGACTTTCATCAAATCGAATAATTTCATCTAAATAGCTAACAAGAATATATTTTTCATTTTCGTCCTTATCGGCAACTGCGTATCCTAGCTTCTGAGCGTTCTCAAGTGTAAATCCGCCAGGTATTCTCGATTCTGTCTTTCTTACTGCCATTGTGCCTCTTTAATTATTCCTTCACCATATCAAACCTCAACCCACTACTTCCCTCACCCCGCCCAGTCAGTACTTTTTTTCCAAGCCAAACGTGTGTGGTGCCATCATGCCATCTCACACGCTGTTTTGTTAATTGCACCCGTAATCCTGCACGGGGGACGGTTTCCTCGTTGAGGAAAAGCATCGCATTCTCATCAAGTGCAAGGAGACGCGACATCGAGGGTATACTCCCATCCGAAGCAAAAGGATGAAGCGACTCCGCCGTCAAGTATTTATCCAGTTGAGTAACTAAATCTTCTAAAGACATCGACAGGTTATTTTCCAGTCTTTTATGGAGATCGAGGAATTGGGTTAATGTTATTGTTATAATGTCGTCCATTTTACTATGGTCTGAGTTGCGAAGCATTTTTGCACGCCGGAACTGTATCGCGGCATAATCCGCACTCATTAATGATCCGCGCCGGACCGGAATAAACGGAATCCAGTTGTCCGGGACGGTGGTAGCTAGCCGGTATCGAGGCACATTATTCTGCGATGGTGTTGGATTGGCATATGGTGACAGATCGGTGATATGGTTCTGCAGGTCGTTTGCCATTGTTTTCAGGAATTTCCGCTGTTCATCCGTTGGAGAGCCGAATTCCAATAATCGTTCAAGCCTTATCAGCAGTTTTGCGAGTTGATTGCGCCATCGTTCATAACGCTCTCTCTGAGCATCAAATCCGGATATGGGCCTGCCGAGCCCATTTGGAACCGTATTTTCCACTCCCCACATCATATTGGCACCCTCATCCCTCAGAAAACGAACCTCATCAAGCGGTCGGGATTCCTGTCGGAAGCCCGTTACCGGCGAAATGAAAAGAATGGGACGGGGAGAAGTCACATCGAATTTACGCTCGCGGTCCAGTTGAGATTTTAGCCTCTTTGCAATTAAAGAATCGCGTGTCGGAAGTTCGAATCTCTGATTAATTGCTTTTCCTGCCAATTGCAGAATCGGAGTTTTTAAACGAACATCAAGGCCGGGATCTTTTGGACCAGGACCGGATAAAGTAAAAAGATCAAATCTTGACAGGTTCGGGAGTTTCTCCACCGGGCGGTCATAAACGTTTTCTAAATCAGAAGCATCCCAATCTGTTCCTTCGGGATAGACCTGACGGGCAGGACCTATGGAAGTGACCTCTCCGAAGACATTCCAAACCTTGAGTTCATCAATTCTGACCAGACTACCGATGGCAACAGGAGCCGACATGGAGAACCAATCATCTCCATATATAAGGACAAACTCCATCAGCAGTAATTTTGCTAAGTCCGGTTTGGCAACATCCATAGCACCGAAATCTGTATTTGCATCCTCAAACGCCCACCACCTGGGTGATGTTCCTGTCACTTGAATTCGTGTCGGGGTCGACTTTATCGGATTGAGTTTCGGATCCGAGGGAGCTTTCCAGGGACCGCGAGCTATTGTATCGTTTACAGAGAAAGTGTACCAATCCACCTCTCCATTGCGATAGTCCGGGGCAACAAGTTTGGTATTCCGGTCTTGTAGCTCCTTTGGACAGTCTTCGTCAGGAGGCGGATAGTTGTTCGCCTCAAAACGGAAATCGAGTTTTTCGGGCTGCCATGCCGGTGAGTTTTTTGAGACCGGGCGCCGACAAACGTCACCGTACCAATCCTTAACATTTTGACAAACAACTTCGAAGTCTGTCTGGGAAATCAGTGCGTTACGTGAAATTCTAACAGGCTCTTCTTCGACCACACATAAACCATCAATGACCCGGCCACGCATAAAATTCACAAATCGCTGGGTTGCCTTGTCGAGTTCATAAATTGGTGTTTCAGGCTTCCTTGGGAATCTAAATGAATCCAATGTTTTCAGATTATTGATAAAGTCATCTACATCACCCACGCTTCCGTCACCAGTCAATTTAGCACGCAGCCTTCGCTCGAACTCCTGACCAATGCGAACCCGCTCCCGATAATCAATGGTATTCCGTTCCTGTTCTACAATAGTTTCAAGCGGCACATCTACAGGCATCGGCTGTGGGGTCTGATCTCCGAGCTTGAGGCAATCAATGGATTGTGTCGAGTACCGCATCTCTACCTTGATAGGCGAACCGGCATCTTCTGCCTGAAATTCTCCTAACTGCCACTGCCGTGTCAGCATCCACAGCGGGTCTGCTGTGCGTACTTGGATTCCTCGGGCGAAGTTGTCTTGACGGCACCAAAATTCAATACGCAACCAGGCAGCAAAACGATTATTGAATTCAGGCGGGGTTAGCATGTTTAAGACCCTTTCAAATCGTGTATAATATTAAGCGATGGAGAAACATTGCTGGGGGAATTTCTATCCGAGTGATCAGTGAAAGACATTCGATAACGCGCAACTGGAACCAGCGGACGGTTAGTTTGATTCTCATACTCCCAAATATCATGTGATGTAGCTGCAATTTCTCGACAGATATCCACAGGAACCGGATTATTCTGATCATTAAAACAAACGATCTGTTCGTCCCACGAAATACCATCACAACTAAGCCTCATGACAACACAACTGGGAGGAAGCTGGATTCGTATTCCTGCTCCACTTGAAGATATCGTATGATGCCAGTCCAACTCGCCAGATTCTGTCAGTACTTGAAATCCTGCTACTCGCAACGTCGAGTCACTAATCTCGGACACAACGAGACCTTCGTGGGATATGCTCGTGATGATCGACCAAAACGTGAAGTCTATTAATCCAATTCTTAAGAATTCTATGGCCAAAGTTCCCACCATTCCTTCGTAGCTAAATGTTCCAGCCAGCCCTCAATCGTTTCACTTGGTATTTCGCGAATACTACTTGGCTGATCAGGATCGGTTGGCAGGTATATTCCCGGCAGGATGCCCCCCACCGGTTCAGGCTGAACTCCTGCTTGCTGATTTGGATCAGCAGCCAAAGCATCAATATCTACAGACCGAACTTTTGCAAGATCTGCGGTGTCCCGTACAATCTCAGCGAGTGCTTCGGGTGTCCAGGGAGCGTCGGGATTATTCATATTACCGGATATGGCAAGCAAAAGTGTCTGCGGCGCTTTAGCATTAGGTGAGTCGTATTGATATGCAACGCTGGTGTTCACTTTCGGAGATGGTATAAGTTCATTCCATTCATCTATGATTATTCCGGATGTGATTGTCCGATTGCCCGCTGTGCCCACTGTGTCCGCTGAAAAGATTGGTCTATTTCCGTGTGAAATGAGCGCCAGTGATAATGGACTACGAGCCCAATTTTTTTTCGGCTTTTCTTCAGCGCCTTCTTCTCTGCTCAGTCCAAGCCACTTACGGTTTTCTGTGTACGGAAGCTGAGATATCTTCAAGTGAGGAGAAGGCGTCTGAGACCAGGCTTCTCTCATCATCATATTATCCTCAAGTTTTGCGACTCCTTCTTGTACTGCCGCGGCCTGCTGCATCCAGAGGCGTACACGCTCATCCCCAAGACCGTTCAAAATATCCTGACCCAACGCTTTATTTAATGA
This sequence comes from Candidatus Cloacimonadota bacterium, assembly GCA_021106755.1. Lineage (GTDB taxonomy): Bacteria > Cloacimonadota > Cloacimonadia > Cloacimonadales > JAIOQZ01 > JAIOTM01. The sequence continues at coordinate 14,601 of JAIOTM010000039.1, forward strand.
GCCCGGTGGTTCTTCGGGTTGAGAGGGCACAAAGGTAGGCAATACGATAAAGCTTTTACCAAAAAGTGCTTTCATTGCTTTAGTAAGTTTTTTTATTTTTCCATTTGAGTTATTGTTCGCTTCCGCTTCTTTAACAAGACGTTTACATACGGTCTCTCTTCGGCGGAGTTCTTCCAAGGTATTCTCATAGCGATCTATTAGATACGGATCATCTGAGCCGGGTGAAAACGATCCGGGAATACCATATAAGGAAGCTTTCAGTAAAAGAACTGTTATCTCTTCGGGATTAGCAATTACAGAACCAGAAACCGACTCAGCAGATTCCCAACCATCGACCAGATCAATGATCTCCCAATCAGTTGTTGGTGAAATCCTGACAGGTGGACTCTTTTGAGTGGTCGTTGCAGTTACATCTGCTGTCCCACTCTTATTGATAGTAACTATCTTATCCAATTTCCAGATAGTATCAGTCGGATTGTGTCTGAGTCTCTTATCTGCCATAATAAATGTTTTATTGCATCCTTTAAGACGAAGATTTGTATTATTAAATACTGTTATGTTCTTGAGTTTAGTGATTGTGCTCTTAATTCCTGCCTGAGCGTTTTCGACGCGACCAATCAGATTTATGACATCATTATTATTATAACCTTCATCTTTGATATCACCCGGATGACACATCGAATCAGGCGACATCGGTGTGCCAGCAGCTAAAAGACCCAGGGTGTTTCGCGTGAGTTCGATCGCATTGGCTAAAGAATTCTCAAAACCACCGCTTTGATCTGCGAGAATCTCGATTTGCTGGGTTGCCGGAAGCGAAAATTCCTTTCTTACAACTTGCGCTAATCTTTGTTCAATCTCTGTCTCAGCCCCTTCTACAGGTACCTGTGCAATATAGAGGAAATCAGCAGCATTTAGTTTGAGCTTATCTAATCCAATTGTATTCAAACCTGTTGTGATATAAGGACGAAGCTGTTCGATTATTTCTTTTTCATCATTAGTCATTTCACTCATCAGATCGTCTATACAAGTGAACCACCGATTATTTTTAATCTTGGTCGCAAGTCCATCTACATCACCGATATGCGGCAATTCTTCGAGCTCCTCAATCGATGCTCTATTCACATTGACTCGCTCGATATAACCAGTTGTTACCAATGGTTTCAACTTGGCTGCTATTTCTGTGGCTATTCCTTTAACACGAATCAAATCAGAGATTTTTTTAAAAAGTCCTCTTTCACTACTACGCTCTTCAATTATTCTTTGTGCTAATGAATCGTTTATTGGCTGAAGCGCCTTGAGTTCCTCCTGGGATGCAGTATTGATATTCACAAGAGCGGGGAATGCTGGGTTCGTTTCCTCTTCCCAGAACTCGAATTTAGCGCCAATTGTTTTCATTTCACCAAGCACAGATTCGAACCATTTGGCAATACGTGGTTCAGCAGCGCTTCTGGGGTCATCTTCAAAATTGTAATCTTCAGACGTTTTATTAAAAAGTATACCAACTCTGTGCTGCAAAGAACGTCCTGAAACCGGAGTGCTAATTGACTCAAGTTCTGCTGGCGGAGACAGGTTTCCGGAAGCTGCTTCGAGTGCGGCTCCTGCTCTTTCATAGTTCCCCTGGACAGCCTGGTAAACTCCCTCGGTTAACAGGAGATCGCTTACAGCATCCAGTATATCTCTTACTGATTCAATAATTATTATCAAGTAATTTTTATGATCACCGGAAGAGTTCAGAATAGCCTGGACCTTACTTTCTTCTTCATTCTCATCATTGTAGTCACGTATTAACGCTACACCATCGACTACATTTCTCGCTGCAACAGCCTCAGCTGATTCATCTTCATCTGCGGCGGTCACTTTGTGCGCTACAAGAGGGAATTTTTCACGGAAATCATCTATATATTGTTCCAGTGGCTCAATATGATTTCTCAAAGCTCGTTCAAACTGATAACCAATTAGCGCACCTGGGGGCTGCGCCTGCCTCATACCTTCGAGAATCTGCAAACCTTTTCGCACACGCTCTGATGTCAAGTTTATGTGAAAAGGGTTTTCCGTCCGGATATCATCTGGACCATCGGTTGTCTCTTTGGGATCATGAGTCAAATATGCGTTATAAAGAACCGCTGCTGCCGCTGCCTGGCCCGTTGAATGTGTATGAAAATATCCCTCGCTGAGCTTGTCATCGCGAGGCTTCAAATCTTCGACAAAACCATACGCGCCAAGATGGATACCTTTTTCTGTCTCCTTTTTCTGTCGAATACCTTTTAACCGCTTGGTAGCAAAAGATGTAACCCAGGCATCAACACGGTGGGAAGCAAGGTCAAGGGATTCACGAAAAAGTCTGTCAAAATCTGGTTGTTCTTTATCATCGCTAAAAGTCTGCAAAATATCGCGCATAGTATCAGGACCAACCCTAAAGATATCATCTATTTGTTGGAGATTGCTGAATTGGCCGCCAAGTTGCTGTTTTTTCTCAAGTATACGGCATGCGAGCTTGTATCGTACACCATACCCTTCACGTTCCGGATGCCTGGGTTGATCATCCTTGATACGCTGCACGATCTGCTCCGGCTCCTTGACCGAATTGAAAAAACTGAGCACGTTGGTTGATGAAAGTCTGCAAATCGCTTCTTTTATCTCTTTTCCGAAGCTATCAGATTCCTTATTAGCAAGTAATAAGGCTCGTTGAAACATATCTGCAAGAAGAGTCTTTGAATTAGTTACCCCGTTTTGACAAATTTCCGCAAGATATTCAGATGGAGAGGTGGCTTCATCGTTGAAGTCCCGCACCATCCCGATTGGTTCATCCGAACCATCCCACCAACCTAATATTTTCAACAACGGTTTTGCTTTTTTATCCTCTTCCTCGCTAGCGCCGGGATCACCAAGGAACACTTTGGCATCTTTTCCGGAAAGACTGGCGAGAAGGTTCGCAATGCGCTCCTGGACTGAGTCCCAGGACTCTGACCACTTGGCCATCCACTGGAGAGGTGTGAGGCCGGAATTCTCATATGCACTGCCAGATCCGAACGCGTAGTTACGAAGAACCGCCAGCAGCCAAGCTATGAAACCTTCATCGACAAACGGACGAGCGCGGTATGTTACCGAACGGGGTTCCATTGACAGAATTCGCAAGAGCGTCTCATCCGGGTCATCCTGTGGTACACCAATCCGCGGTACGCGTTGAGGATTCCGTGCGAAGTCTAACCATCGTGTATAGAATTGTGTAACGACATGATATAGCACAATATCCAGGGGCGATGGATCACTGTCATCGTACCAGGGAGACCATGCAGGCATCCCTTTCATTTTACCAGTATGTAACAAGATATTCGATACTGGCAATACACCATAGGGTTGACGACCGATACGAAGGGTTGGCAGTGGACCGCCACCGCGGACGAATTTGCGCATATGTTTTCTGATAAAGGTGAGCTGATCCTGATCCAAAATACCTGGCAGAAGGTGGCGCAAGAAGTATTCACCTGTAACTGTCCATATGACAGTATTCATATCTGCTGCATATGAATCGCTGACAGAGCCGGCTCCTTCGACGAAACGGAGTAGATCCGGGTTGATCCCCAGTGCATCCGCCAATCGGTGAGCATTGGTGCGTAGTTCTCCCGTTGGCTGCGCCTCCCAGTTTGATGGTCCTTCTATTTCAATCTCGTAGGCGGTATCATGTTCCTCACGAGAAGAGTACGGTGACTTGACTTCATTCGTGTTGTTTGTTGGTGTGCCTGGCGCAACGAATCCAAGACCACTGCTATAGTGATGGGCGTCAAGTAGTTTCTCCAGTTCAACCATGCCGCCAGAGGGATCGGTCCATTTAATACCGACAGCAATGATTCGGTCGAATCCCATTGCCAGATCCACCGGAGACAAGTCAATTTCTACTGCAAATCCATCGCTCACAGCTGTATCAAAATCGTGAACCCATTTTGAACGATCATCGAAAAGGCTTGTTATATCGTTATCTAATGAGCTGATAACTGTACTGTCCGTTCGAACCGGATTTGATGTTACCGTGTAAATTATATTGCCGTGTCGGTAGGCAAAGACCCAAAACCTGTCCGGCAATGCTATAAGCTTTGGTTGTTGAATCCTGCTTGTTGGACGATTCCCAATAGTATCAGACTCGAAATCATATTCCTTGGAAAAATCAGCGATAAATGCCGCGCGAGTAGGCCCGAACCTTGACGAAAGAATTCGCCAGGCATCCTTGTTGTTACTCTCCGATAATTTGTACATTCTGGCTGCATCATACTCTGGTTGAGTCAAAGATGTCTCGTGAGAGTGAATAGAAATCTGATCAGGATATATTCGAACACGTAGCTGCTTGGATGTGAATCGCGTTTCTAACCTTAACGGTAGCAGTAGCACCGGATGAGCGATGCATGGAGTGTATTTAGAGTCTTCAACAAAGCCATCGATGTTTTTTGGGTTAGCAAACAGTTCTTGAATTTGACGATACTCTGTAAACCGTTTTTCTGGACGATTTTGTTTAGATGCGAGGATTGTCTCCACCACAGCCTTTGTGAAACCGTTTTTATTACGTGGATCAAGAAGTTCGACGAGGCGATCGGCTTCGTTGACTTCATTAATCATCACAACCAATCGTGCATTGAAATCCGAAGATGATATTCTCATATAAAAATCATCCTAAAAGCCGGGATTCTCCATTTAGCTTTCGATGCAATTAGTAGGAAATAGGATTTTACTACATCTATAATAATTATCCTGATAAGCACCCGAAAGTATCCAATCCATACGAATTTCCTATCTTAACTAACATTACAAAAAGTAATCCTGAATTGTCAATGGCATGCATGCCTGATTAGCACTCGGAATGGCATACAGGCATACATCTGATCCGAATACATCACAAAAACACATTTTAAGAAGCTCTTAGGGGGACTTTAACCGCAACTGGGTGGAGAAACATAGGGCGGAAACTGACATGAGCCCGTTCGCTTCTGGAATCATCTGTCTTTCGTCTTATCCTTAGCGATTCTATTCAATTATTTTTATCAAACTCAATCTTTGTCATAACTTGTCTTCTTTTTGCTGAAGCATAAGCAAAAAGAGGTCTATTGTGATAGATATTTATGCGGTTATGCTTAACCGAAATTACGAACTTGGATTATGCATGAGTATCCAATATTGTTCCATCTGACAAGAAATTCTTAACACAGACGAATGTGATTAAATAAATGAGCATAACCGGAGCCGCACCTGAACAGGGACAGCTCGTTCGCCTGCGTAACAGGTATTTCATCGTTGAGGATGTTATCCCGCATGATACGGGCCCTGCGGTATCTCCCATAACAAGAGTAAGCCTTGAATGCATTGATGATGACAGGCTTGGAGAATCCCTCGCTGTTATCTGGGAACGCGAAGTCAATACGAGAATTCTTGAAGACATCAGCCTGCCTGCAATGCAAGACTGGGACAAACCGCATGAATTCAATTCATTTCTCCGTGCTGTCAGATGGTCCACAACATCCACACTATCCGGGAATGTTCTTCATTGTCCCTTCATGGGTGCGATTGATCTGGAACCATACCAGGTAGCACCTGCAGTCCGTGCAGTGATGATGCCAAGGGTTAACCTGCTTATTGCCGATGATGTTGGCCTTGGTAAAACCATTGAATCCGGTCTTGTACTTCAGGAGATGATAAGCAGGAACCGCGTGAGGGATTGTTTGATAGTCTGTCCTGCTTCTCTTCAGGTGCAGTGGCAGGAGGAGATGGACGAGAAATTCAACCTGTCGTTCAAGATCATCGACCGCCATGCAATACTTAATCTCAGGAGGGAGTACGGTACTCACGTTAATCCCTGGCAGAGTCATCCATGGCTTATAACCAGTATGGATTTCATAAAGAGGGAAGTGCATCTCAGGAATTTCACAGCAGGGCTCCGGAAATCAGACGGAACAATGTCCTCCTGGGATCTCATGATCCTTGATGAGGCTCACAACTGTGCTCCTACCGGACGGCAGTGGTACGTACGGGATTCTCAGAGAACAAAGATGCTCAGGAACCTGTCTCCTCACTTCAGGCACAGGCTTTTTGTTACGGCAACTCCCCATAATGGGTACACAGAGAGTTTCACCGGATTGCTGGAACTGCTGGACCCTCTCCGTTTTCATCGTGATTCACAGGTTGACAGATCATCAGTCAGTGCCGTCATGATCAGGCGGATGAAGGACGAGATACTTGCCCTGGGAACCACCCGCAACCTTGCCAGGCGCAGGGTGGAGGCGCTTGAAGTACCACCTGAAGCAACCGCGAACAAAATAGCGGAAACCCTCGATGAGTACATCACCAGCAGACTAAAAGAACAGATGGATGCGAATGTGCGCATGCCTGTAAGGTTCGCGCTAACCATGCTCAAGAAGCGCTTCCTCTCCTGCCCTCTTGCTTTCCACAGATCGATGCTTACCCATGCCGATCATTTCTTTAAAGCACGAACAGACACAACAGAAACAGAACCGGATCGCAAACTGATGGAAATCGCGGTGAAGAGAACCGAAGAAGACCATGCAGACGATCTGTTAAAGGACCAGCTTGAGGGACAGGCGCTGACTGAATGTTCCAGATTCTTTCCGGGACTTTCAACAGCGCAGAAACAAAACCTTCAATATCTGCTGCAGCAATCAGAAAAGAACAGCCTTGCTGAGGACTCAAAAACAGCAGTGCTGAAAGGCTGGATCGAGAATCATCTGAAAACGGAGAATGACTGGAACAGAGAGCGCCTGATAATATTCACCGAATACAGGGATACTCTTGAATACCTCCGCCATCACCTTGAAAACTTCTGCGGTGAAGACAGAATAATGCAGCTGTACGGCGGCATGAACTCTACTGAACGGGAAATCATAAAAAGCACCTTCCAGACAGACCCGCGAACAAACCCCCTCCGAATTCTCATAGCCACGGATGCT
>JAIOTM010000436.1 GCA_021106755.1 Candidatus Cloacimonadota bacterium
ATTGAATAGAAAACTGAAGAACATAGATGGATTCAAATCTGAAAAAAATCTTGATAGTTTTATGAACATTTTGTTCTGTGCATACCATGAAAATCAAAGAATACAGACACAGTTAAATTAACGCTACCGAGCTCTTAAAATATCAAAGAGCAAACTACTCAATAAATCATACATTCCACAAAAATCATTTGACAGGCTTCCATTAGAAAAAAATATTGCTATTCGCATAAGAATTATGCGTACTGAACAGGATTAAGGAGATTGAAATGAAAGAAGGAATTCATCCTAAATACGAAGTTGTGAAAGTTGTTTGTGCTTGCGGTAACGAATTTGAAACCCGCTCAACAAACAAGAAACTCAAAGTAGAGATATGCGCGGCATGTCATCCTTTCTACACAGGTAAGCAGAAGCTTATGGATACTGCCGGTCGCGTTGATAAATTCAACCGTAAGTATAATCGCAAACCCACCGAATAGCTTTTATAAACAAGGCGCCATGTACTCATTCTGGATACATGGCGCGATTTTTTATGTAAGGAAACTATCAAAATGACGGAAAAGAAAGAGATTGCTGTAGGCGGTCAGGCTGTAATCGAAGGCGTTATGATGCGTGGACCAGCACACATTGCCACGGCAGTGCGGCGTCAGAACGGCGACATAGAAATTTGCAAAGAACCGTTTGTTTCAGTTACAAAGAAGCCGGGATTGTTTTCAAAACCTATAATACGCGGTTTTGTTTCCCTGATTGAGATGCTCAGAATTGGTTTGAAATCTCTGACATTTTCGGCAAAACGGGCAGAGTTAGATATGGAAGCCCCGGAGAAGAAGAAATCGGCAAGACGAGAGAAGACGGAAGAAACTATGACGTTGATAGTCGCGTTTGGTCTTGCGTTTCTTCTGTTTGCTTTGCTTCCATACAAAATAGCTGACTGGACAGGCATTCGGGAAAACCCGCTGTATTTCAATTTGTATGCCGGAGTTATCCGGGTAGTGTTCTTTGTTCTGTATATATTTATCATCAGCAGGCTGAAAGATATCAAGCGGGTGTTTGAGTATCATGGTGCCGAGCATAAAGCTGTGCATTGTTACGAGCAGGGAAAACCACTTACGCCGGAAACAGTGCTGACTTTTTCAGCAAAGCACCCGCGTTGCGGAACCAGCTTCATCTTTTTTGTCTTGCTGGTTTCTATTGTGATTTTCGCGTTTACCGATGCTTTAGTAGCAGCGATTATTGGACACGCTCCCCTTATCTTTATCCGTCTGGGTTATCATTTGTTGATGCTACCGCTGATTTCCGGAATTTCTTACGAGATTCTCAGATTTTCCGGCAAAAAAATTAATCACCCTGTTGTTAAGCTGATGACAGGTCCCGGTATGGCTCTGCAAAATATGACTACTCAGCCACCAGACAACGAGCAGGCGGAAATCGCTATTGTTGCGTTAAAGGCGGCATTGGAACTTCCACTTGATGATATGCAGAATTTACTTTGGATTTGTAATAATGATACAGCAAAATAAAATAGACGCACTTCGAGAAGAATATCAGGAACTGGAGCCCCGTATCATCAATCCGGTTGAGATGCAGGATCAACGGGGGTATAGGAAACTCAGTCGCCGTTTTAAAGATTTGAGCAGAATCCTTAATTGTGCCGAAAGCCTGACTGAATGCCAATCCCAGCTTGAGGATAATCAGGAACTGATTAAAGAGGAATCTGACGCGGAATTAATTGAGATGGCGGAAGAGGAAAACCTTGATCTTAAAGTACTGATTGAGAAGCATATAGAAGATCTGTCAAATCTACTCTCACCCAAAGACCCCAACGATGAAAAAGATGCTATTGTGGAGATTCGAGCGGGAACCGGTGGGGAAGAAGCGGCTCTGTTTGTCGCCGATTTATATAGAATGTACACATACTTTGCGGAGCAACGGGGCTGGAAACAGGTCACTTTATCAAACAATCCTACAGGTCTCGGTGGTTTCAAAGAGGTAATCTTTCAGCTTTCGGGAGAGAATGTTTACGGAACAATGCGGTTTGAAAGCGGTGTGCACCGGGTTCAGAGAGTACCGGATACAGAGACGAGAGGCAGAATCCATACATCTGCTGTCTCGGTTGCAGTGTTACCCGAAGCTGATGAAATTGATTTTGAGATAGACGATAATGATCTTCGGATAGATGTTTACAGATCTTCCGGGCATGGCGGACAAAGTGTTAACACAACAGACTCTGCCGTAAGAATTACCCATCTTCCCAGTGGAGTGGTAGTTACGTGCCAGGATGAAAAATCTCAGCTTAAAAATAAGCATAAGGCGATGAAGGTTCTGCGTTCCCGCCTGCTGGATGCTGAAATTGCTAAACAAGAAGCGGAAATCTCCCAAAGTCGGCGTAGTCAGGTTGGCACTGGAGACCGTAGTGCCAAGATACGAACCTACAACTGGCCCCAATCCAGAGTGACCGATCACAGAATAAATTTGACATCATATAATCTGAATGACATAATGGCAGGGAATTTATCGGAATTTATTGAGGCTCTGAAACTTGCGTATAAGAATGAAAAAATGACACAATAACAATGTGGCTTATATCGTTGTTCGTAATCCTGTTTTTCCTGCTTCTTGCCGGATTCTTTTCCGGGATTGAGACCGGGCTTGTATCTTTAGACCGACTCAAATTGGAGCACGAATCCCGAAACAGCAAGAAACGCAAGCGATTACTGCACTTCCTTCAACATCCCGACAGGCTGTTTGGCACAACTCTGATAGGAACCAATATCTCTCTCGTAGTTATTTCGACCCTTACGATTTACCTTATTAAAGAGTATCCGGCTTTACAGGAATTCGGGATTACAGAAGAAATCGGCACTCTGATTATTGCGGGTGTAGTACTCATATTTGCCGAGATTATCCCGAAAGCTCTTTATCGGGAAAATGCCAACACTCTTACTCTGCGAGCCTACCCTCTTTTAAGGATTTTCTACTTAATGCTACGTCCTGTTACGAGGTCGGTATCACATATCAACAAGTTTATTGCGAAAGTCCTCCACCTGCCTGAAAATCCGGGATTTCACCTGATTTCGCGGGAAGAATTAACACAGTTGCTGGCTGAAACTGAAGCCGAAACTCCTCTCTATGAGAGACAACGCGAAATGCTGGAAGATGTTCTGGAATTCCGTGAACTTACCGCGAAGAATGTTATGATTCCCCGCACGGAAATGGTTGCTCTCAACCTTTCAACAACTCGTGAGCAAATAATAGATGCCGCTAAAGAGCATGGGTTCACCCGCTTCCCCGTATTTGAAGAGAATCTTGACCAGATTAAAGGTATTCTGATAATCTACGATCTTCTGAAAAAGCAAACTACTGGTGACACCGCTGGTGCCGTAATGCGCGAAGTGCTGTTTGTCCCGGAAAATATGGATGCCAACTCTCTTTTGAAGGAATTGCAACAAAAACGTAAGAGTATGGCGATTGTCGTGGACTCTTTTGGCGGAACTTCCGGTTTAGTAACAGTTGAAGATCTGCTCGAAGAAGTTGTGGGTGAGATAGAGGACGAATACGACTCGGCGGAAGAGCAAAACATTGAAAAAATAGACGACAATAACTATATTGTTAACGGTGAAGTCGAAGTCGATGATTTGAATGACAATTGCGATATGAATCTGCCTGCCGACACTGATTATGAAACCATTGCCGGATTGATAATCAATAGGCTGGCGAGGATTCCACAACACGGCACGACATTAACAATCGATGAGTGGCAGATGAAAGTCCTGCAAGTATCACATCGGAAAATCATTAAAGTAAAGTTAACCCGGATTGCGAAAAAATGATTTTCAAGACAAATATTCTGAATCCCGTTTCCGCAGAAGAGAGTTGCTATTTCCCAGATGTTTTTGTCAGCATCGAAGATGGGAAAATAAAAGAAATTACCTCTACTTGTGAGGACGAATTCTCAGACTACAGCGACTGTGTATGCACTCCCGGATTCATCGACCTGCATACTCATCTGGCACAATACTATGTACGTGGAAAACACAGCTTTTATCTGCTGGACTGGCTTAACAGGTTCATCTATCCAGAAGAAATTAAATCGTTTGACCCTGATTTTACCCGACAGTTAGCGAAA
>JAIOTM010000153.1 GCA_021106755.1 Candidatus Cloacimonadota bacterium
GTCCCCTGTCCACCAGCACACAAAGCTGAATTCTGGCTGGTCTGCCGAAATCTAACAGCGCGTCGATAGCGGCACGAACTGTTCTGCCCGTGTAAAGCACGTCATCAACGAGAATAACGGTTTTGCCCTGAATATCATAGTTTATCTCAGAGCCTTTAATAACAGGCTGATGAGCAATAGTTGTCAAATCATCACGGTATAGCGTTATATCAAGAACTCCCACCGGAACATCAACATCCTCAATGTTTTTGAGATATTTGGCTATATGTTCCGCCATAGGAACTCCCCGACTACGAATACCTACAAGGTAAACATCATTGAGACCTTCGTTTTGTTCTATAATTTCGTGTGCCATGCGTTTAAGAGCACGCTTCATCATTGCACTGTCCATTATCATTGTTTTCTTTTTCATTTTCTCCTCCTTAATCAATACCATTAACGTTGCCAATTATTGCTTCAAGATTACAATTATTTTTCTGGCAAAATTGTTGAAGACCTTGCACCATTTTCGCGGGAGCTTCAGGTTCCCTGAACAGGTGTGTTCCCACCGACACGGCAGAAGCACCCGCGTAGAAAAATTCCAGCGCGTCCTGCCATGTACATATTCCACCAATAGAAAGAATCGGAATGGATACGTTCCTGGCAACTTCATATACACAACGTAGAGCGACAGGTTTTACTGCCACGCCGGAATATCCCGCAACTCCCCGGGCAATTCTGCTACGCCCTGTCCGCCAGTCTATCGCCATACCAAGTAGCGTGTTGATTAGTGATAGAGAGTCTGCCCCCCCGACCTGTGCTGCTTTGGCAATTTCATCAATGCGGGTTACGTTAGGCGAAAGTTTAACTATCAATTCCCGCTCTGTTTTGTTACTTAACTCGCAGGTAAGTTCTTCCACTACCCCGGCATCAACGCCGAAAGCCAATCCTTCGTTGGCAACATTGGGGCAGGAGATATTTACTTCGTAACCGGCAATGCCATCGGCTTTTTCAAGAATATCCAGCATCTCAGAAAATTCGGCAATAGTACTTCCCGAAAAACTAACAATTACCGGAACATTGAGGGCAGTCCATTCCGGTAAGTTATCCCTGATAAACAGCTCTACCCCCGGATTCTGCAATCCGATGGAGTTCAAAAGACCTGCTTCAGTTTCCCAGAGCCGAGGTGGATTGTTTCCCGCTTTGGGTTGACGAGTAATGGTTTTTGTCACTATCGCGCCAAGACATGCAGAATCGAAATAATCAAGATACTCTAATCCAAATGTCCCCGAAGCTACAGTTACAGGAGTCCGCATCGTCAACTTACCTAACTTTTACGAAATCAACTCCATATTACCACCTCCGCGTCAAAAACAAGACCCTCTTTGCAAACCCGCTTATACTCTTCCCCGTTGTTTCCCCGAACCCGCACAACACAACCATAGCAGGCTCCAATTCCGCAAGCCATGTACTCTTCTAACGAAACTTCCATTGCAATTCCGTCATCTCTGGCAAGCTCGCGAACCGCTTTCATCATGGGAATGGGACCGCAAGAATATATGATGTCCCACGGTTCATTGAGAAGTTTTGCCAAACCATGAGTTACAAGTCCCTTTATCCCGACACTTCAATCTTCGGTGCAGATTAAGTCCGCAGGCATAGCATCCTCTTCTGCGCGACCACCATGAACCCAGCGGATTTCGTTGTTTTCTTCCAGCACGCGTTTTAAGAACCGTAAGGGAGCATAACCAACTCCACCGCTTACAAGGAGTACTCTTTTGCCTTCAACATGCGTAAATGAATTACCAAGAGGTCCCATCACATCCAGCGTATCTTCTTTCTGGAGTTGTGCCAGACATCTGGTGCCTTCCCCGATTATTTTTACCAGAAGGAAAATCTCGTTTCCGATTACATCGTAGCAACTAATTGGAACTCTTAAACTGGTCTCACTTCTCGGCACCGCGAGGTGATAAAAACAGCCGGGACGGGACGCCGCCGCTATTTCTGTAGAGTGAAAACCTATAATAACATATTCGCTGTTAAGCGGATTATTACAAGTTATCCGGCATTGTTGTCGCATGGTGCCGCCTTCCATGTCGTTTTGCCATCCGCTATTGTTTCGCATATCGTGCCGCGAAATGTTTCGCCAAGAAAGGGAGTGTTCTTCGACTTGGATAGAAGGTTATCGGTATCAATTTTAGTACTTTTGGTTAAGTCGGCAATCACAATATCAGCCTCTTTACCGGGTTCTATCACACCACGGTTCAGTCCAAGGAATTCTGCCGGTTTCACCGCCATCTTCTCAATAAGAAATTCCAGCGGGATTATTTCACTAAGCACTAATCTGTCGAAAAGTGAGATAAACGCTGTTTCAAGACCGTTTATACCATAAGGTGCTAACGTAAACTCGTGCTCTTTTTCAAAGTCACTGTGGGGAGCGTGATCAGTAGCAATAAAATCTATTGTGCCATCTTTCAGGGCTGTAATGCATGCCTGTCGGTCAGACTCGGTGCGTAAAGGAGGCTTTACCTTCGTGTTAGTATCAAACCCGATGCAGGCATCCTCCGTTAGTAGCAGGTGATGCGGAGTTACTTCGCAGGTTACTCTGAGTCCTTGTTCTTTGGCAACCCGAACCATTTGCAGAGACAAAGCTGTAGAAGTATGTGCCAGGTGGAGTCTGCACTTCGCGCTCTTAGCAAGAAGAATATCCCGCGCGACAATAATATCCTCCGCCAGTGACGGCATTCCACTCAGCCCCAACATGGTAGATACTTTGCCCGCATTGATTTGTCCTTTTCCCGCCAGATTATAATCCTCAGCGTGGGTTATAACAGCCAAACCAAAACTGGAGACATATTTCATAGCGTTCAGCTTCAATTTTGCGTTTTGAACGCAGTGCCCGTCATCGCTTACTGCCACGATTCCAGCTTTTATCATTGCGGCTGTTTCCGCGATTTGCTTTCCCTCGGATTTCTTAGTAAGTGCTCCAATCACCATAACTTTACAGCTTCCGAGGTCGTTAGCTTTTCGTTTGATATATTCCACCGTTGCCGCGTTATCCACTACAGGTTCGGTATTTGGCATACAGCAGATTGTAGTAAAACCACCTCGCGCCGCGGCACGGCTCCCAGTTACGATATCTTCTTTATGGGTCTGTCCGGGATCTCGCAGGTGTACATGCATATCGATAAATCCGGGGAAAACATGTCGCCCGGTCGCATCGGTGACCATGTCTGCTGGTTTATTAATCGAAGGAGCGATTTCGGAAATTCGTTTTCCGACTATCAGAATATCCTGCTGAGAGAATTTCCCCTGATAATATACTAAGCCATTCTTAATTAATCGTTTCATTCTCTTCTCCTTAAGCGTGTTTCATGCTGCCACCCAGCATGAGAAACAACAGAGCCATTCGGACAGCAACTCCATTAGCAACCTGCTGAATTATTAGGCTACGTTCACTGTCGGCAATTTCCGGTAGAATTTCAATTCCCCGATTCATTGGACCAGGATGCATGATAAGCGCGTCCTTTTTTGCCCAGCGTATTGTTTCCTTCGAGAGTACATAGTGCTGAGTATATTCTTCGAGACTGGGGAAAAGTCCTTCATTCTGGCGTTCGA
>JAIOTM010000152.1 GCA_021106755.1 Candidatus Cloacimonadota bacterium
GATTCCGTTTTCTGGACTGACTTCCACGAAGAACATAGTATCGTTGAAGTCCTGGTCTCCCGCTGGACGGGGTAAGTCTTCAAAACCAATCAGAATGCTGTCTGTAGGCTGATCGTAAAGCATCACGACATGCTTGTTATAGGGAGCATTTTCAGGATTATAGTCTTCGTTACAGTAGTAGCGAATGTTGTTTTCTTTAACATTTTGATTGTTAGAATCCCAGCCATTGGCTACAAGGAAAAACGCGACAGTTGTTCCGGCATCGAAGTGACCTAAAAATATGCTGGAACCAATAGCAAGCTGACCACCGCTACCCGGCATAGATACATTGGGAAAAATTATTGTATGGGTTAAAGTATCAGGATTAGCTGGAGGTCCGGAGGCTGTATTATAAGTGTAATAACCGAGACTGTTTTTATAGCCGGCACCTTCCCAGACAAATGTAATCCTTGCCTGACAATCATCTATAAAGTCAAGTACATACTTGCTTTGGGCGTCAAGATATTCGGGGTGATGGGCTGGAACTGGTTGGCTTTCAGGAAGTGAAGCATTTATTCGAGCCAGCCACGCAGGGTCAATATTAGCGTTATCAATATTATCTGGTACTCCATCACTGTTATAGGTACTCAGGTACTGGAAGAAATTATCCGGGCGTGTAATTCCTCCGCCCCGAACTGATGGAGCCGGGCTGGAACCGCCGTACTGCTTAGTTGCTGTTCCGCCATTAATCTGAATAATTTCGGTGCTCATGAAGCCTACAGCCCATACTTGTTCAATATAAGCTGGCAACATTACCGATTGTGATAGAACTCCACTGTCATTAGTCATACCTTTGGCGATAACTTGTCCCCCATTACCGGGATTATTGTTATAGATAGTAAAGGGAATGTTTTCGACAGGAGCATCATTGTTTGAATAAACAGATAACTCAATCTGTACATCCTGTGTCATAGCAAAATCAAAATCCTCTGGAATATTCAGCTCATCCATATCAATGTTTATATCGTTATTTCCTGTGGATGATTGCGAACAAGCTGTAAAAATCAACAGCCCTGCAAGCAGTAGAATAGTAATCCATTGTTTCATCTGTAGCCTCCGATTATATTTTTTCGTATTGCACTTATTTTGGCACGCACTCTATAACATCACGATAGTTTATAGGATAATCCGTTTTATTCAAATGCCAACTTATTTCTCAAAAAAAATGAACTTATTAATACAAAGAGGAGCGAAAAATAGTTCCGTTCCTCTTTGTATTAAATGTTTTACAGCTTATCTGCGATTATGTCTGGATTTTTTGTTGCTGACAGATTTGTTGTTCTGCTTTCTGCCAATACTTTCGGAAACTTCGACAATCTCATCGCTGTTATTGATATTTAAGCCTGAAGCGACAGCCGCCGAGAGACCAGGAACCTGACAGGTTCTTCCACTATTTAAGTTGATGAATCCC
This sequence comes from Candidatus Cloacimonadota bacterium, assembly GCA_021106755.1. GTDB lineage: Bacteria > Cloacimonadota > Cloacimonadia > Cloacimonadales > JAIOQZ01 > JAIOTM01. The sequence continues at coordinate 1,451 of JAIOTM010000152.1, forward strand.
TTGTCCGGGTCTGTTACGGTAGCTGAGAAGTTGATGTCTGCAAGCCGATAACCACTTGTACCGCTTCCGGTATTGATTAGCCCTTTATCCGGGTCTGTAATAGTACCACCTGTTCCCGCTGGGTCAGTAGTTTCACCGGCAATCAAACCGTAAACGCCAGTCTCAAGCAATTTAACTCCAGCGTTTGTAGTACTGCCTGTATAGCAGGCATCATCCAGTGTAAGGTTACAAATCTGGCTCATTGAGTTATCGAATGTGTGCGAAACGCTGCTCATTGCAGCAAGGTGGTTACGGTGCATTACTACAACATAGTAATCCCCAGCTGGAATGTCAGAGCCAACCGGATTACCCAATTCGTCAACAATGAAACCGTCATCCTGAAGCAGATAGCTGGCTCCGTAAACTATTGCACCGGTGGGTGTTGCACGAAGCTGTACATATACCCAATCAACTATATCAGCTGGAATTGCTCCCACTGTCAGTCCATCGATGTAAGGGGATGTTAGCGGAAGAGTGCCGTTGATATTCAGCATTTGCGAATTAGTAGCTGTGTCGTAAGCTCCTTCCAGGTACTCCTTAACCTGACTGTAAACTGTACTGGGACCTGTTGAAAAAACCGTTACATTATCCACAAACAAACGAGGTCCCCAATCTGATAGTCCATATAATTGGATTAAAACCGTTTGCCCCGCGTAAGGTGCGAGGTCAACAGTCTCAGTGACATAGCATCCCGGAGAATTTCCGGTTGCACCGTCCTGCGAATCAAATATCGAACCGGAACGCCCCCAAAGCTGTGTCCAGGAATATCCCCAATCATTCGAGATATACATACAAAATACATCATCAGGATAGTATGAATGGTACATGTGTGACCAGTCCCAACTAAGAGAACAAGCTACCGAAATTGCGATTGGTGGTGAAGTCATATACCCATATCCACCATGAGCCCAGTTACACCAGAAATCTGCATAGGCAACTTCACCGTTGTAATGTTCCCAATTTTCAGTTCCCCCGGTTAAATCCCAGCATGAAGGTGGCCACGATGAGAAATCTTCTATCCATGGAAGCGTTGTTACTGTCGTACAAGCTGTTGTGAAAGTCCAGGTCTGTCCGTTAATTTCCTGATTAGGCGTCACGGAAGTATTCCGAGTAACAACTTTCCAGTCGAATGTTGACGTTGCTGTTCCGGTGTAGCTATAACTGCCAGTAGCTCCTGCTGGTTGGGCAGTTTCCACTACTACCATATTACCAGTGGGTCCAAACCACAAATCGTACTCATCCGTGTAGATTCCCGGCATATCCCAGCTAAGGCAACCAGAAATAGCCTGATTGTTAGAATTCCGCTGAGGAATCGGATTATCTGCCTGAGCAGGTGAAGCAGCGGCAGGAGTTGTCGCACCAATTAGTTCCGCAATATAATTACCTGTATCAGAGCCAAAACCATCAACAGCAAAATAATATGTACCGTCAGCGGGAGTTGTTATAGTAACGCGGGATTGCAAACCGCAATCATCGTCGTTATAGGCAAGCTGGCTTACCCCATCAGTATCATATAGCGTAAGTTCTGTATCCAGACCGCTTGCACAGGTATTGACTTCAACTGCATCACCTGCTGATGACTGAAATCTCCAATAATCAGTATCCGCTGGATTGGAAATATTACCAGTGTGGGAACCATTTGTAACTAACAGTACGCCTGAAGCATCCCAGAAACTGTTTGGCTCTGTTTCACCTATAGAATTGGAAGGCTCGACACCAATAATTGTTGCCTGATTGTTATGAAAGGGTGCAAATGTACCAGGATTGAGATTATTAAGGTAGAAGTAGCCATCGTAAGAACCAGACCACCCCCAGTTCATGTGGAAGTAGTTAGTTCCCTGAAAACCATCGCATACCCAGGCATGACCGCCATCGGTACTGTGTCCTCTGTAATATAGTGGACGTCCTGCTTCAAGTTCTGTTCTTAAAAGAGCTTCCCAGGCGTTGTCCGAATAATCGCTTCTGCTCTCGAATGATTGCGAAGATGAATAGTTAAAATAAGAAATTAACGCTGCCGGAACATTCGCAGAAGCGGCACCTGAGCCGTTGGGGCCATAATCCATTTCCATTGCGACACCGCAATGATATAGAAGTAGTTCGGTTGACGGGGTTGAGGATAAATCCAGCATCTGGTTGAAAAGGTAGGTTGTAGAACCAAAATCAGCGGAAAGCTGTCCATAATTAGCGTGATTGTAGTAATGTGAGCCAGTACCCTGAGCCGGATGTTGCCAGAAATTCATAACCTGCGCCATAGCAACAGCTACACAGCCAGCATATACATGTCCACCGGAACCACTTGCGTCTGCCGGGCAGTCAGAATTCCATGGACTACTCTGATTCCATTCTGTAGATAATAAAGGAGCTACATCGCGAAGCATCTCGTGTGGATATGGCTGTGCCAGCAATCTGTCCCACTGTTGGCGGGTTTCGCCTATGGAAGCCTGAGTTTCGATAAGCCAGCTTATTTCCTGCTTGTAATAATTGATAAATGACTGAAAAGCTGGTGAGGAATCGTCAGGCGTGGCTGGTGAGTCAGTATCGTAACCCAATACAGGTATCGAAACATCATCGGCAGCAACAATTACGAAACCACCTTGTTGGAAGCTGCAAGTGAAGAATAAGGTTACACCATTATCTCCACTCGTTAACGTAACTGTAGTCTGCTCGGTACTCACATCCCTGTTTGTGAGAGGATTGAGCCAGTGTGTTGCTGCGGA
>JAIOTM010000176.1 GCA_021106755.1 Candidatus Cloacimonadota bacterium
ATAAGTAGCATTCTGCTACACTTTCTCAAGTTACTACAAACAAAACAGGGGATAAATCAAGTAATAACAGCACGCTTGAAACAAGTTGCTTTGGAATGACTAATGCTCTACTATTATTAATATGCATTAAGAAAACAGGAGGCGGGAATCATGGTTTTTTCACTTATCTGTAACGAAGAAGGACTGGTAAAGGCTGTTCTGAGGAACACAACAGGTATGGACATTAAATCCTTCTCCAGCAATATCTTTCAATTTATAGTGGACTCAGGGCAAAGCAGTGGATACACGTTGCTGTCCTATCTTCAAATACAAAAACAGGTTTTTAGTTTTCCGCTGACTTTCTATATACAACAAGAGCCTCGAACTCTTTATATTGCGGGAAATCGCTTTGAAAACAACATACTTTTAACAGGTTCGGATAACAAAGACCTCCTGTTGGCAGAATACTACGATTCACTTAACTCTTTTGTTAAACATATTCCGCAAGATAATATTGTAATCCCACTTCTGCTCATGTCCGCAATTGAGAATCTTACACAGTAATGGAAGCTATCTTTTCTCACTCATAATTATTTCTCCTTATCTCCAGAAAAGTTTGACGGAAAATTGCTTTTTCAGGTAAGGGTATTATGCTATCGTCAGAATAATGAAAGGATTTAGTATGAACCCGATATATCTGGATAACTGCAAAACAACCAAACCCAGCCCGGAAGCAATTGAGGCTATGCGGGAATGGCAGGAAGAACGGTACTATTTACCCGCTAATTTCACCCAATACGGGACATATATGCAACGGGCTATTGAAAAATTCAAGGTGGCTATCGCCGGAACAATCAACGCAAACGTGAAAGAAATACATTTTACGAGGGGCGGAACCGAAGCCAACAACATCGCGATTAAGGGATTCCTTCTCGCTAACGCCGATAAAGGAACACATATTATATGTAGTCAGGTGGACTATCCTGATTTGCTGACCAACGCCGCTTTCTTTGAAGAGAGTGGTTTCTCAGTTACTTACCTGCCCTGCGATAAAGAAAGTATTGTCAGCCCTGAAGATTTGCGGAAAGCAATTCAGCCCGACACAGTTCTGTTTATGACTACATTAGTCAACCATACTACGGGAGCTATTCAACCTCTTGCTGAATACCGGAAAATTCTGGATAGTGCACAGCAAAAAATCGCCATCCATGTTGATGCAAGTCAGGCTTATGGTAAACTGCCAATTGATGTAAACTCACCAGCTATCGATCTGATGAGTATCAGCGGGCACAAGATTCACGCGCCTATGGGCATCGGTGTTTTATACTGCCGTGCCGGAACCCACCTGAAACAGATAGTACATGGTGTCGCCAGATTAGATAACCTTGCTCCCGGTGGCATATCCATCGCGGCTATGGCAGGACTTGTCAAAGCGACTGAACAGATTTTCAGTGACCGGGAAGGTTACGAAAACTATCTTCGTTCTCTCACCGATTACCTGCTGGAGCGAGTTCAAAACGAAATTCCGGCAATCTTGGTTAACGGTCCTCTGGGAAAAGGACGAGCCGCCCATAACATGAACATAACCTTCCGCTATATCGAAGGCGAAGCTATTCTGCTGATGCTGGATATAGCAGGAATTCTCACTTCAACTGGCAGTGCCTGCTTCTCTCAGGGAATGAAACCGAATTACGTTATGATGGCAATGGGTTGCACCCACGAAGAGTCACATGGCTCAATGAAATTTACTGTAAGCAAATACACCACAAAAGAAGAGATTGACATAACTGTCGATAATCTGAAAATAATTGTTCAGGAACTTCGTAACAGAAGTCCCCTGTGCCCGGACGAACTTAAAACTGTTTAAGGAGCTGACATGGAATACTCAGACAAAGTAAAGGACCATTTTTTACATCCCCGCAATATCGGGAAGATAGAGAATGCTGATGTCAGTGCTACTGAAGGTAGCCCTGCCTGCGGCGATCAGGTAACATTATACATGAACGTGAACCCGGATACGCTGGTGATTGAGAACATCAAGTTTCAGTCTTATGGGTGCGCGTCCAATATCGCGACTGGTTCAATTATAACCGAAATGGCAATTGGTAAAACACTCAAAGACGCCTTTAACATCAACTGGAAAGATGCTGCGGAAGCACTTGACGGTCTTCCTCCTCAAAAAATGCACTGCTCAGTACTGGCAGTAGATACGCTTCAATCCGCAATTAAGAAATATGAGATTGAGCGTGGATTGAGAGAACCTGACAAATTTACTAAGGAAACGATAGTTTCAGAGCTGAGAAAAGTGCTTTATCCTCGTCTCGGCAAAGATATAGTTACTCTGAAGATGGTGAAATATGTAGGCTATGAAGAAGGAACAGCAATCATAGACATTGATATTCCTGAGTTTGATTCTTATCGCGATAATATCAGGGTCGAAATTGAGGAGCACCTCGAAAAATTCCAGGAAATTAAAAAAATAAAGATTACGATGTAGTTTGAAGCTCATCTTTATCTTTCTTCTCCACATTTAGATACAATAAAAGAGCCGACTTTCGCCAGCTCTTTTTTTTTATCCAAATTCTTTCGAAGTTTTCTTAATTCCCCAGTATTCCGAGCAATACACCAGCCGCGACCGCCGAGCCAATAACACCAGCCACATTAGGAGCCATAGCATGCATCAAAAGGAAATTGTTTTTATCGTACTTGCGACCTTCGGTATGAACAACCCGTGCACTGTCCGGTACAGCGGAAACTCCCGAAGCCCCGATAAGGGGATTTATCTTCTCTTTAAGGAAGACATTCATCAACTTGGC
>JAIOTM010000251.1 GCA_021106755.1 Candidatus Cloacimonadota bacterium
AATCAATCCATATAATGTATGCGCCGCCGTTGTCATCGCGGACAATATTCAAAGATATTTGAATCCCTGGAGCAAGACAAAGCGGAATGCCACCATCTATCCATAAAAGTCCACCGTTGGCATCAACTTTCTGAGCATAGATGTCACCAGCATCGCTATGAGTAAAATCAACCCACGCGATAATAGCTCCGCCATCGGTAGTGTTGATGCAGACAGGGTCTTCCTGCCGGTTTACTTTATCGTCAATAATTACAGGGTCTCCGTTGTTCCAGAGATTGTTTCCGTTTGTATCGACGCACTGTGCCCATACATCCCTGTCGCCGAGTCGTGTATCCGACCAGACATACACAACATTACCATTTGTAAGAGTCGCCGCGGAGCGGGACCACTCAATATTCTCACCCTGACGGATAGGAATTCCGTTTTCTGGCCACACAGTAGGATCTTGAGCCATCAGCATTACAATAACCAACATGAACAAAAGTCCAAACGTTGTTTTCAGTTTCATTGAAACCTCCATTTTTCTTCTTCTTTTATTGATATAGCAAATTTCTATCCAATCAATCAATATTTCGTCCAAAAACTCTATTAATGAAAAATTTGACAACTAAAAATCATTTTTTTATTTATTCTTTATAGTAAATAATTGGTTTTTACTCTGAAAATAAGGAAAAAAATGAAAGAATCAAATGGGACAGAAACGAATTTACGCTGGATAAAAGTCAGCGTTTCAATTATAGCTCTGGCTATAATCATTACAGTTTTGAAAGAACTGAAATCAATCTTTATTCCACTCACTATTGCCATACTGCTTGCGTTCGCGTTTGCTCCCCTGCTTCGTTTTTTCAGGCGAAAACGCGCAACCGCGAGCGTTGGAATCGGGATAACAGTGATAATAGTTTTCTTCACATTTACTCTTGGTGGAATACTGGTTTACACGGGATTAGCTTCGTTCGCTTCTCAGGCAGATAAGTACGAGCGACAACTCGGAGCTACAATCAATGAATTATCCGACAAGTTTGAAATGCCAATAAGCAGCGTGAAAACTTACTTGAAGAATAATGTGAACTGGATGGATGTCTTTAATAAAGTTCCAATTACCAGATTTATCTCAGGAACCATGGGCACCTTCCTGAACTTTTTGTTCAAGTTGCTACTTACGATTGTGCTTATGGTATTTTTTATGGCAGGGAGAGAACGCCTCGGCGTGCGGTTAGTAAAGGTTATGACCAAAGAGGAGACTGTTCACTCCAAAAACATTTTCAAGAATGTGGAAGAGCAACTTATCTCTTACCTGTTCGGGAAATCACTCATAAGTCTCGGTACCGCTCTGTCGGGAATGTTCTATCTCGCTATACTGCGGATAGACTTTGTAATCATGAGCGGATTGCTCCTCTTTATACTCAATTTTATTCCTAATTTCGGCTCAATTATCGCTTCCGCGTTTCCGATTATAATATGTTTTCTACAGTACGGTTTCGGATGGCAGCTATTCGCTGTTGCCGGATCAATGATATTTATTCAGATTTTGTGGGGAACTATTATCGAACCACGTTATTTCGGAAAAACGATGAATCTTTCCCCTGTCGTTATACTCAGCGCGTTAATCTTCTGGGCGTATATCTGGGGAGTAGTTGGCATGTTCCTCGCGGTTCCGCTGATATCATCTATCAGCATTATAATTCGCGAATTTCCTTCGATGAGATTCATTACCGCCCTGTTGAGTGACGATTAATAATGCCGCTTAAAATCACGGCTGTCTATCCCGGCAGTCAGGCAGCGGAAGCTGGTATTCTGCCTGATGACATCATTCTGACTATAAACAGCAATCATGTACGTGATGTTCTGGATTACCGTTTTTATTCTGCCGAATCCGAACTGGAAATTATTTTCAGGCGGAAGCAAATTGAACACTCAGTTTCTCTTATCAGAAGCTGGGAAACACCTCTCGGAATCGAAACCGAAGACCTTAAATGCAGAACATGTATCAACAACTGCATCTTTTGCTTTGTAGATCAAATGCGTCCCGGAATTCGACCTTCGCTGTATGTGAAAGACGATGATTTCCGTTTTTCTTTTCTCCTCGGCAACTACATAACTCTGACAAATATTTCCGAAGCAGATTTTCAGCGGATTATTCAGCAAAGACTTTCACCGCTTTATGTCTCGGTGCATACCGCCAATTCGCAGCTTCATAAAAAAATGTTTCGTTACCCGCATTCATTTGATATTCGGGAGCGGCTCTCATTTCTCACTGAAAATGGCATCGAACTGCATACGCAGTTGGTCATTGTTTCGGGCTGGAACGATGGCGAAGAATTAGTGAAAAGTCTGGATTTCCTGACATGCCTGAAAGGAATCGTGTCTATAGGAATTGTCCCTGTCGGAATTACTGACTACCGTAAGGAACTAACGCCTTTGTGTGCCCTTACTCCCCAAGAAGCAAAAAATCTTCTGGAAATTGCCCATCGCTACGAAACACATTCTTCTGTTTACTGTGCCGATGAGATATTTATTGCCGCCTCAAAGCAAATACCTTCCGCTGACTACTATGGCGATTTTCCCCAGATAGAAAACGGAATCGGCATGGTTCGACTCCTTTTAGATAACTGGGAGAAACATCAGGTTGCCCTGACAGAGCATCTCAAAAACACAAATTATCAATATGTGTTTGTAACTGGTGTTATCGCAGCGGAATACATACGACAAATAACACGGCAGTTAAATAAAATTGCGGGAGAAGAGTTAGCCCGAACTGCTGTAGTAATAAACCATTTTCTCGGTGAAACAGTTACTGTAACCGGTTTACTATCTTTCAAAGATATCCTCGATCAGGTGGAGATGAAAACGCACGAAATAATGGTTGTTCCTTCGTCGTTATTCAACGCGGAAGGATACTCAATTGACGGCAGACATCTCCATGAATTACGGGAAGTTCTGCAAGCACGCTTATTAGTTCTTGATGAGCTTCTGGAAGAGTGGCAACCTCTGGAAATCGAGCAATGATTCCACCTGTAAACATAGTAATCGTTACCTATAATCGTTTACATTTCACTAAGCAATGTTTGGTAGCTTTGAAGAAATTTACTCAATGTCCTCATTCTGTAACCATCGTTGACAATGCCAGTCAGGACGGTACTCGTGAGTATCTACTTAACTGCCTTAGCAAGAAAGAGATAGACAGGTTGCTTCTCTTAGATAAAAACTACGGAGTGGCTGCCGCGGCTAATACAGGCTGGGAGTTTTCTTCTGATGGAATTTATCTAAAACTTGATAATGACATCATGGTTCAGAGAAGCGGTTGGTTAAAGCACATGGTTAAGACTGCCAACGAAGCTTCCAGACAGAAAATTGGAGCACTATGTCACGATATTTACGCGGCTGAACACGAGGAGTACCCAATAACCACACTACTCCAGAATACGAGCGTAAGTCTGCCCCCCAATGGAATGGAACTTTATGGCGGAGCGGTAATGATAATACCGGAAGTGTTTAAACAATTCGGATTCTGGTGCGAGGATTTTGGTCAGTACTCCTGGGAAGATTCCGATTATGGTGCCAGAATAGCCTGGCAAGGCTGGCAAACAGGTTTTGTACGCGGTAACAAATGGATAATCCATGAAGGAGAGCGGGAAGTTGTTACTAATCCTGAGTATGTAGAGATTAAAAAACGCAAATTTGCCTCTACGACAAGAACCGCCGGGGAAAACCTTATGATGTATGCCTTGAAGCTTCGTCCTCTTCGAATGCGTCGTCGATACCTGACCTGTATAGCCACGGACGGAGTTAGTTGCACTTTACAGCCTGATGCGGACTATTTTACTCATGAATCTGCCATAAGCAGTCGATTCCGTCAGTGGATAAAATCTTTGAGTATCAAGCTCTCGTTTCCGCGTGGTCATGACGAGGGAGCAGAGTTTAATATCCTGCGAAAACAACTTTTGAAGCTGATTAATAAAGGAGAGTTCAGATGAAGAATCACTATAAGCCGGATGAGACAATTCGGGAGTTGTTGTTACCAGACGCGAAAACAAAGATTGAGCGTCCGCTATTGGGTTCATCTCTTCCTGCCGGCTTTCCTTCTCCCGCCGAAGATTATATCGAAAAGACGCTGGACCTTAACGAATATCTTATTCACCATCCTGCGGCTACTTTTTTTGTGCGGGTCGATGGTGATTCTATGATTGGCAGCGGAATTCATCATAACGATATATTAATTGTTGACAGATCATTATCGGCAGAGCATAATAAAATTGTAATTGCGGTAGTGGACGGTTATCTTACAGTGAAGAGGCTTAACACTAAAGGAGCACTATGGACGTTGGAACCGAGTAATCCCGCGTATAGCAGTATTACGATAACCGAAGACATGGACTTCAGCGTCTGGGGAGTTGTAACTTGTGTAATCCACAAGGTTTGAGCCTGTTCAGTTCATTATTACTTCAGTACTTTGAATTTATTGTCGATACTGGGATGGAGTCAATAATATGGAAGATCGGGATTTAATAACTAACATCCAGACAACTGAATCGATTCACGTAGCGGAGCGAGTTGACAGCGCTGGCGGAAGCCATGGGCAGGCAACTTCCGGTGAACAGCAGCAGACAGAAGAGGATGCGGAGTTATCTAAACAGAGAGAGGAGCTTCATGCGGATATCAGCTATATAATGGAGCTTGGTCGCTTAATCCTCGAAAAAAGAAACCTTGAGCTTTCTTTATATACAGGCGAGAATACCAACGAAATTCCTGACAATGAAGAAAAGGAAAATCTGCATCGGATAATTGGACAAATAGCCGAACTTGAACATAAGATACAGGCATTAGATAGTGACTCACGCCCCACTCAGCCGTTATCCGAGGATGAAATCACCGAAACATATCTTTCATACCAAATCGACAGAATCAGCAAGTTGTTGTTAGTTTACCGCGAATACCACGGCAAATCACGGGATGAATCAACCGCTATTGAAGTAGAGAATTTCCCTCAACTTGATAAGTTGATGAAAACCAAACGACAGATGTTGATGCAGATACGTAAGCTTCAACAGAAAATTTCCCTATCCTCATTTGACTCTCTGAGTGAAGACCACCCAAAAAAAATTCAAGCAAATGATCTCCTCGCCGATATTAATAACGAGCTAAACAAGATCATTGACATGGAAAACAAAAATAGCGTGGAATTAGAGAGTCAGCGGAAAGAGATAAGGAAGAAACTTGGAAACCGTGGAAAGAAAGTAAAAGCCCTGAATAAATACAGTTCAAAAGACCGCACTGCCCACTTTATCGATACTAAAAAGTAACAAGACAAAACAAACCCAAGACAACAGAACAACCGCTTCAAGACAAACTCACAAACTGGCAAGGAAGCCAAATTACATCATCAAGGAGGATGATATGTCTCTAAGCATCAATCAAAACCTGTTTGCGCTTAACGCGGCAAACAACCTCGTTAGCCACTATGGCAAATTAGGTACATCAATTCAAAGGCTCTCCACCGGGCTGCGCATCAACTCAGCAAAGGATGATGCGGCAGGACTGGCGGTAAGAGAAGAAATGCGGGCGGATATCGGCGTGCTGAATCAGGGAATTCGAAACGCGGAAATGGCGATGAACATGTTGCAAACTGCGGAAAGCTCTCTCGCAATCATTGATGAGAAACTCACCAGGATGGCACAGTTGGCTGAGCAAGCGGCAACGGGTACTTACACCCATCGTCAACGTCAGATTATCCACTCCGAATTCGCTGCTATGGCTGCGGAAATCGACCGGATAGCTACTTCGTCGGAGTTTGCCGGACGCAAACTGTTAGACGGCAGTCTGTCAACTTCCTCAAGTAATAACTTTACTGTGGGGCAATGGCTTCAAACAGGTCCGGGAACAATCACCAGTGAGATGTACGATTCTGACGGTGAATACGGAGACAATGTAGGACTCAAAGTTCACTTCGGCATCCATAATCGCCGGGCTGAAGACTACTACTTTGTCAACATTGGTGATTTTACCACTAATGGGTTGTTCAGAAGTATTGGAGATCCCACTGCTGCTGCCGCAAGCAAAATCTCCGTATCAACACAGCATCTTGCTCAGTTGGCACTGGATTACATCGACTCCGCAATCTACGTTAAAGAGCAAGGTCGTGCTTACCTTGGTTCTATGATGGAACGACTTGAGAACACTATCAAGCATTTAACTGCTCAATCAGAACACCTGCAGGCAGCCGAATCTAACATCTCAGATGTGGATATCGCCCACGAGATGACGGAGTTCGTTAAGAACCAGGTACTGACTCAAGCCGCCACGGCAATGCTGGCACAGGCTAATAGTCTGCCACAGATGGCCTTGCGACTTCTTGGCTAATTCAAAGGTTATTGAATGATTTGAACCACAAACCCGGTTACTTGATACGCACATAGACGTGATGTGATGTAGTGTTAGTCTGGACACAGACTAAGAGTACTCAAGCAGATGCTAATGCATTTTCTCCGGACACAATGATCAGGGAAGATCATAAAATATCAAGGAGGATAGATGTCACTCGTGATTAATCACACTGAGTTAGCCGAGGACAAGGCGCGACATCCCTCCGCAACCAACGAAAAAAGGGCAAGCTCCGATGAGCACTTATCAACCGAATTACCTGTCAACTCAGTAGCAGACGTTGCCGCTGGGAAGACACTTCGGGTAAATAAGTGCATTTATTCTGAATTTGCCGTTAAGACCGCTGAGAAAAACCGTATTGCTACGGCGAAGAACCTGAATGGAATCATGTTGCATAACGATAGTATCAATACTGTCGGCAACAACTGTTCCGGGGTCGCCGAAAACAGGTGGAATTGGCCTTACGCTCTTTGGGCAAAGTCCGGGAGCAGGCTGAAAGCTAATGGTTCAACCTCTGGCGACATAAAGACCAGAGCCTTAGAGGTTGGAACTACTGAGGTTGCGAAAAACGCGCGACCTTCAGCACAATTAGCCCACAAGAATCAAACAGCGGTTGGATTGCGGAATGAAAACACGCATACACGCCTCGGAGTAAAACAAAATCCCCTGGAAAAAACAATTTATCTATTGTCGATTCAGGTGGAGAATGTCCAGGCATTGGAATCCAGAATACCGGATGTCGATGCCGCTCATGAGATGACAAGAGTTGTCCGGAATCAAATCTTAGCGTAAGTAGCAAGTAGTGTGTCAGCTGTGGCTGATTCTCTACCGCGATATATGTTGAGATAAAAAAATACATAGTGCGGGTGACGCACTTAAATCCACGTTGCGCAATGCGCATAATGGATTATTACCCTTTGGTGATTGGTTTGGTTAGACCTGGAAATACAGCAGGTTTCGCATCACAATCGATATAAGACGTCTGTCTTAACGGCCATCTTCGGATGTCTGTAAAGACGTCTTCAGCATGGAAGAATACCAATCAAGGAGGAAAGATGTCACTCGTAATCAACCATAACATGATGGCGATGAACACTGCCAGGAACCTGT
>JAIOTM010000437.1 GCA_021106755.1 Candidatus Cloacimonadota bacterium
CCCGCACCGATTACCGCGTCTGGTTTGAACCGAGACAGGATGAAAAAACTACGTGCTATAGCTCCGCACAACGAAAATGGTACAAGCAGGTTGCCGGGCTTAAAAGCACGGTGAAGCTTGCGAATATGGATTGAGGAGAACGGCAACTCGCGATTGGCGTAGATTTTTTCTTCCATACCACCTTTACCGGCAAAGTACAAAAGCTCTACACCGTGGTGGGTAAGAGCGTCTCCCATTGCGATAGCGGGGATGATATGACCGCCGGAACCACCAGCGGCAATCGCGATTTTAACTCTATTATGTGAGTTTACCATATTTCTTTCCGTCTGGCAGTGATATTTAGAATTAAACCAATAGCTACTGAGTTAATTACAAGCGATGTTCCACCGTAGCTGATAAAAGGTAAAGTAACTCCGGTAGAAGGTAGTGCCGCCATTGCCACACCGATATTTACCATAACATTGAGAAAAAGATTGAGGGCGAGTCCCAACCCAAAAAGTTGCATGTAAAGGCTTTCTTTTTTCCAGGAGCCGAATGAAGCCCGGAAAAAGATTATAGCATAGATGCCAAATACTACGAGAGCACCGAGAAAACCAAATTCTTCGCCGATGATAGCAAAAACATAGTCTGTTTTTGCTTCAGGCAGAAAATACTGTTTTCCGCGTCCTTTGTCCACGCCGGTGCCAATTAGTTTTCCCGATGATAAGGCAGTCAGGCTTTCTTTCACTTGATAGTCTTTGCCTTCAAAATTGTATCTGGTTTCGTTTTCTGAACCAAAGACGCGTCCCCAGAGAGAATACTCCCGAAAAAGTTTTATTCGTGTTTTGCGAAAGTTGGAACCGTAACTAAGGATACCAACGCCCCCAGCTATCGCGAGAGCAAGTATCAGCAGAATCGTTCTCGTTTTTATTCTGGCAGCCCACAGCATTCCGAGAAGCGTGAAAAAACTGATAACTAACGTACTGAAGTGTTTCTCAAACAGAATAAGTGTCCAGATAGCAATCGGAGTGATTACTAAAGGTAAGAAATGACGAAAAAATCCCTTAATCGTAGAATCCTCAATTCGGTCTTTTCGTTCGTCCAGAACAAGAGCGAAGTAGAAAATAAGGAAAATACGGGCAATCAGACTGGGTTGAAGCGAGATGGGACCAATTCGCAAGCTTCGGCGTGCTCCGTTTACTTCAACTCCTATAATCAGCACCAGAATTAACAAAACCATAGTGATTGCCAGAAATATGTAACGCCAGTCGCGTATTTTTTCCATATCAGGAAGTTTGTACGCCGCGAACATCGCGCCTACAGCAAGAGCCGAGAACAAAGCCTGTTTGTAGAAGTATGTCAGAGATGTCCGGTGCGAATTGATATTGAGCATAAAAAACAGCCCGATAATTATCAGCGCGAAATATCCCAGCATAATCCACATATCACGGGAGATGATAAACGATTTACGGTTGAGAATGGATAGACTCATTGGGATTCTCCTGAACAAATCTTCTTTACGATAGCCTTAAACTGGTTTCCTCTGTCTTCAAAGTTGCGAAACATATCAAAACTGGCACACGCGGGTGAAAGAAGGATAATTTCTCTGGGAGCAGCATCTTTGAAGGCTGTTTGAGTAGCTTCTTCTAAAGACTTGTAAGCTGTTAAGGGAATAGAACGTGAAAGCTGTTCGCGCATCTTTTCTGTTGTTTCGCCTATTAAGTACCCTTTTGCCGCGTGTTTGAATAGAGACTTACTTAATATCCTGAAATCTTCGCCCTTGTCCGAACCGCCGAGTATTATTCGCACGGGGGTGTGAAAGGAGTGTAACGCGGAGCAGACGGAACCCGTGTTGGTTGCTTTGGAATCATTTATGAAGCTAATTCCACAACATTCACCGACTGGCTCCAGTCTGTGAGGTAGGGTTGTGAACGTTTCCAGAGCTTCTTTGATAACGGGATAAGGAATTTTCCAGTTGCGTAATAGCAACAGTGATGCCATGATATTGTCGAGATTGTGACTACCTTTCAGTTTGATATTCTGGATATCGAAACTATTTTCACAAACACGCAGGATATTACCATCTACACGGGCATCGGTTTTACGATAGGAAGAGAAGCAAAGCGAAGTAGTTTTCGGCTTTAAGCGAGCGATAGCACCGTCATCAGCGTTAATGACTGCCAGATCGTCGGGTGTTTGATTACGAAAAATATTCATTTTTGCCTGAGCGTAATCTCTGAAGCTGTCGTATCGTGAAAGATGATCAGGAGTTATGTTGAGAATCGCAGCGGCATCCGCTCTGAAAGTTCTCAGCAATTCTAATTGAAAACTGCTTAATTCAAGCACAAAGACTTCGATATCGGGGGAAGAAATATCGGCGGCAGTAAAGGCTGTGCCTATATTACCAGCCAGCACAGATTTTATTCCAGCCAGCGTTAAAATGTAGTGAATTAAGGAAACGGTTGTGCTCTTGCCATTGGAACCGGTAACAGCAATGATTTTGGTTTTGGGATGTTTGAACTGATAGCCCAGTTCTATCTCGCTGATGAGTCGTACTCCTGCTTGCCGTGCTTGCAACAATATAGGTATGTTTATCGGAACGCCCGGACTTACGACAACAGTTTTATATTCCAATATCGCCTTTGTATGTCCTCCGAACTCGCATTTGAACGATTCTTTGATTTGAGCCGCTTCGGGAATATCCTCTGCCTGCCGAATATCGGAAATGAAAACCGGATAACCGAGTCGTTGCAGCATTTTTGCCGCAGCTATCCCGCTACGTGCCATTCCAATAATCGCGTATCCATTCAGAAGCGGTGAAGTCATTTTATACTGCCGTAGTTTGTGCCATACGGCGTTGTTCTAAGTTTGCCAACACCTGTTCAGCGTGTTTGGGGTAGAGGATTCTCAGGCAGGTGGGGCAGATTCCGTGCGAAACCCGTTCATTTGAAAATAATCCCGCCATAGAATAAGTCCATTTGTCTTCACCGAGTTTAAGTCTGCCGCAGCCGCAGCATTTTACTACTATTTTCACTTTTCTCTCCTTATCTTAGCTTGATGGTTGCCAATCCTACCGCAGCGAGAAGCATTGCGATAATCCAGAATCTTCCGACGATTTTTTCTTCCGATAATCCCTTTAATTCGAAATGATGGTGAATTGGAGCACAGCGGAAAAGGCGTTTCCCCGTTCCGGTACGCATACGTGAATATTTGAAATAATACGTTTGCATTATAGATGAGAGAGCTTCCACAATGAAGATACCGCCCACAATAGCGAGAAATATCTCTTCACGGAGCAGAATGGAGAGATTTGCAAGTATTCCACCCAAAGCGAGTGAACCTGTATCTCCCATAAAAATCTGAGCTGGTTTGAGATTGAACCAGAGGAAACCCATAAGCGAACCAACCACAGCCGCAACAAAGACTGTCAGTTCGCCAGCTTCCTGAATAAATTCCAGCCGTAAGTAAGTAGCCAGGTTGTAATTACCCTTGATGTACGCCATTAACCCAAGTGCGGATGCCGCGATAGCGATGGTTCCACCAGCGAGACCATCCAGCCCATCGGTAAGGTTGGTCGCGTTACTGGCACCAACGATAATAAATATGACTAACGGTATAAAAAATATGCCGAGGTACAAAGTAACATCTTTGAAAAACGGGATGCTTAAACTGACGATTGAATCACGTTCGGGGCTGAAATACAGGGCA
>JAIOTM010000160.1 GCA_021106755.1 Candidatus Cloacimonadota bacterium
TGTCAATCATACGAATATAATTCACTTTGCTGATTGAAGAAGCAATGTTTTTTTGGGAACCTAAATCCCCCTGGTCGATTACGACCTCCCCCCCCCCTTATCATGGGGTTTTAAGACCATGATACGTCACGCTTTACACTTGATTTGAGACTGTTTCAAAGGACCTTTCTTATATGCCTATTTTAATAGAGGTCTCGTATTAGTAGCTATAATCCAGAAGTATGCAATTTTTCGGAAAATGCCAGAAAAGATAATCTCTTTCTTGACAGTATTCAACCCCTGAACAATAATCCGGCAATAATGGGGAACCTATGCAAGATAACGAAAAAGATTTGGATGTATATCGCCTGATTCACAGGATTATCAGAGAAGAAGGTGAAGCAAAGGAATCGTTGATAATACTGGAAACCAAGAAATCCTTTCCTAATCTGGAAGCTCAGCAGATACGTCTGTTTATCTGGAAATACCTTAACCGGATAAATGATGATGCCTTCTTAGAGAGCATGGAATCTGATTCGCGACCGATTGTGCATGAAGTAGATTTTACGGAAGAACCGACAATCCACGAAGCAGAATTTTCAGGAGAACAAACAGGTAGTTTTTCCGAGCATGATACTCAATCGCTGAAATCCATGCTTGAATGGTGGCGGGAGCAACGTTTCGAGATAACACGGTATTTGAAGCAGATTCCCGGCACGCGAAAAAAACACACGATTAATCTGAACATTGAACTCGCCGACAAAACCAAGCAATACGCTGAATCTATGGGAACTTCTTTCTCGGAAATTATGAATCACCTGATGCAGGATTTAATTAATCAAAAATAGCAAGCTGAGAACAAATATCAAACCAAGAGGAACTATGCGTTATTTATTACTAATCTTTACGATATTGGTATTACTGTGTGCCTGTGGAGGACCAGTAAACGAATTTAAAGCTTCCGTTCCACGAAAACAGGAAGCTACAACTCCGCAAACCTGGCCAGAAGACCTTACAATACTTTCCGGTCCTTATGGGGGAACCTGGTACACACTTGGGCGAACAGTAGCCGTAATATTGAAAAACGAGCTAATTCCAACAAAAGCTGTTTCAGGTGGTGGAATCGATAATCTAATCAAACTTCATACATCCGAAGCTGACCTTTGCTTATCATCAGCCGTTTTAACCCGTCCGGCAGCTTACGGGGAAAGCCCCTTTGCTGACAGTTTACATAATGTAGCACGAATCGCTAATTTGTATAACCAGTATTTTTACGTGGTTGTCCGGGAAGGATATGCCAAAGCTAATAATATTCAGCAACTTGGCGATTTATTCAGTTCAGGCACTCCAGTAAGGTTAGCTATATTGAAACCCGGGACAGTAAGCGAATACCTTACCCGGTACGCGTTTAAGCTGTACGAAATTAACTACCGCGATATCCGCGATGCCGGAGGTGAGGTTCTTTACACAAATTACACCAGCGGAGCAACCTTTCTCGAAAAAAACAAGATAGATGTCTTTATCTTTACTCTGTCCGCTCCGGCATCCGTAATTACTTCAATAGAAAAAACTACCGCTGTCAGAATTCTCTCTGTTGAGGAAAATATTCGTTTGCAGCTTAGTAGAGAACTGGGCACAACCACGCATATTATTCAGGCAGGAACCTACAAAAGTGTTAAGAAAGACACACCGGTTATAGGTGACTACACGATTCTTGCTGTAAGACGGAATTTACCGGAAGAACTGGTTTACAAACTAACCGCGGTATTGTCACAGAATCGGATGATAATTCAGAAAGTTCTCCCAAACTACATAAATTTTGAAACCGAAAGCGCATTAAAATCTTCGTTTATCTCAATTCATCCCGGAGCAAAAAGGTTCTATAAGGAAAAAGGCTGGATAAAATAGACACGATAATGGGAGGGGTAAAAATATGTTTTCCGACCGAGTTCTAAGAAATGTTTCTAAAGACCCATTTGTATTAGATAGCGAATCTTATGGCTACTCAATCCACCCACTGTTTGTCATGGGACACCATGAATATATTGTTGTTGACATATTATTGTGGCAGGTTTTTTGTAGTGTAAGACATTTTGAATTAGAGTGAACAAAGATGGAAATGTTAATAGTGAGATGTAATGCTTAAGGTTAGGAATTTATGATGAACAAAAGAAAGAACACTGCCGCACCAATAACAAATTTTAGCGGAAAAAAGGTCATTGCTTTTGGTTGGTATGGTGGAAAGTACTCGCATTTGAACTGGTTACAACCTTTGTTGCCATCTTGTAACCATTATTGTGAACCATTTGCAGGATCAGGAGCAGTCCTTTTTAATAGATTCGCTTCTCCTGTCGAGACTTACAATGATTTAGATGGAGAAATCGTTAATTTTTTTAGAGTACTACGTACTCAAAAAAAAGAACTGCTTGAGCAAATATTACTAACACCATTTTCTAGAGAAGAATTTGCTATTGCATGCGAGATAGATAGTGGTTTGACTAAATTAGAACGAGCAAGAAGATTTTATGTACGGGCAAGGCAAGTTCGAACTGGCTTAGCACAAACAGCAACACTTGGAAGATGGGCAAATTGTAAAAACACTAGTCGGTCAGGCATGAGCGGTGTGATTAGTCGATATATTGGTGGAATTGAAAAGCTAGAATTTATTTCGGAAAGACTTTTGCGCGTTCAAATTGAAAACAGACCTGCAATTGATGTGATAAAATTATATGATAGCAAAGATACTCTTTTTTATTGCGATCCACCTTATATTCATTCAACAAGAGGAGATATTAACTCATATAGTTTTGAGATGAGTGATGAAAAGCATATTCAACTATCTGATGTAATAAATAAAGTTAAAGGGAAAGTTGCAATATCTAACTATGAATGTGAATTGATGAATAAGCTATATCCAGCACCCAAATGGGAAAAACATTTTGAACAAGAAAAGACAATCCACTCAACAAAAAAAACTCGAAGAGAAGTGTTGTGGACTAATTATAAAGTATCAAATGATCTTTTCGATAAATTGATTTAATATGAAAAACTTGGAAAATATTTTAGATAGATACGTAAAAGAAGCGATGCAGAAGAAAAAAAGCTACGTGCGTAATAGTAATTTAAGGACTGTTATTGAAAATATCTGTAGGAATATCAGAAACAAAGCACCAATAAGATTTATACTCTCGTGCTGTGCTGCAAAAATAGATAACAATGAATTTGATATCAGAAAACCGTACACAAAAATTGAAGGAGAAGATTCATATTCAGGTAGAAGGTATGACGATACACATATCATGAATATTATTGATAAGTATAATATAGGGACTGTAAAAAAGATTGTGTAAACTTCCTGAAGAACTAATAGTGTCTCAGGAGGAACTATGCTTTCAGATGATAAGATCAAACGTTTAATTGCCGAGAAAAA
>JAIOTM010000068.1 GCA_021106755.1 Candidatus Cloacimonadota bacterium
CTCTTGTAATGGCCGCAATTGTCATTCCATCTGCATACATTAATAGAATCTTAGAGCGTTCTACTGCAGATGACGATTGAGTTCGGGATAGTGATATCTTGTTCAGTGCTGTTCTTTCGGTATCGCTAAGAATCAGCTTTGCTTTTTTACTTGTAAATGGCATAATGCCTCCTAAATCTTTTGAAGACAATTATAAAATAGCAGTGTTTCGTGGCAAGCTTATATTGGAATCTCTATACTAGTCAACGTTCAGCGTACTTACGATTCGAAGTATCTGACAGTAGTAATTACTTGACAGTCCAAGCCGTGAAAAAATTGTAGTTTTTTGAAAAATAATATTGAGAAAATAAATGCTGCTTCATATATGGAGGATTCTATGACACGAAAAGAATTGTATTACAGTGAAACGCACGAATGGGTGAAAGTAGAAGGTAAAGATGCCTATATAGGTCTTACCGATTACGCTCAGAAAGAACTTGGGGACATCGTTTATGTCGAACTGCCGGAAGAAGGAGACAAACTTTCAGCGAGTGAACCATTCGGTTCCGTGGAAGCAGTGAAAGCTGTAGAGGATATTATCGCACCAGTAAGCGGTGAAGTGCTTAAAGTAAATGTTGATCTTGAAGATAAACCTGAGCTTGTAAACAAATCCCCGTTTGAAGACGGCTGGTTTCTGAAAATCAAACTCACGAACGCAGAAGAAATTGAAAACCTGATGACTGCTGAGGAATACAAAGAGTTTATAGAGGATGACTCTGAATAATACGTATGCATCACAAACGCAGTAACATCCTCGTTGTTCTTATAGCACCTTCGGGCGGCGGAAAGACAACTATAATCCGTCGTCTGCTGACACTGAAACCAAATTTAGAGTACTCTGTTTCGTTTACAACGCGCCAACCGCGAGGAGCCGAACAGAACAAAGTGGACTATCATTTCATCACGGAAGCGGAATTCAGGCAGAAAATCGCTGATGATGACTTTATTGAACACGCGTTAGTGCATAATCACTTTTACGGTACTTCTAAGAAGTATATTCAGGAGCGGTTGGATGATGGCAAAGATGTTATTATGGATATTGATGTACAGGGAGCGAAGCAATTATTGGTCTCCGGCTTCCCTGCCGTGACAATCTTCATTCTACCGCCAACATTGAATGAGTTGGGTCAACGATTGCAAAATCGGAAAACTGACACAGAAGAGGTAATAAATCTGAGACTGCGAAACGCACGTGAAGAGATAAAAAAGATAAAAGAGTTTGACTACCTCGTTATCAACGACACAGTTGATCAGGCAGTTGAAGCGGTCGGAAATATAATGGACTCAGAGCGTAACCGGGTTGACCGCTACCGGAATACTGATGTGATATTTTTTGGAGGATAGACGATGTTAGACATGAAAATTGATAAATTTCTGGAGAGCCGGAATATCAACTATTTATTTCTGTTGGTGGCGAATCTGGAAGTAAGACGGTTATCAAATCTGCCAAGTATGCAGAAAGAAAAATTCGAGAAGAAGGCTACAGAACTTGCATTAGAGCATGTTGTAGATCAGGACATCCCGGATTACGCGATTATGGAAGTTGAAGACCGTACCGCGGAAATTGACGAACAACAGGATATGTTCGACGAATTGTAATAAAAGAATCCTCACCTGATAATTTAACCCGCATTATGCAGTGGATGTTCAAAAATAGCGGCAACCTATGCGTCTGAAAGAACTGAGAAATTTGCTTCTGAATATTTTTAAATATGGGAAGAAATTTTTAAGTCCTTTAGCCTACATATCTTTACCACTCTTTTCAAACTCCAACAGCACAAAATGGGTTGAAAATATCCAATACAGTTGTGTTGGATATTTTATTCAGAAATAACTTCGGGAAAAACCATGCCAAACAGGAAAGTGCGCCAGTACTTAGAATACTTAAAGTATTCAGGTATTTCTGAGTTGCTACTCAAACCCGGTGTGCTGACTTCAAAACCACAACCATCCAGAGATGAATCTTTTTCTGGTAATCCCGGCGAAATACTGCAAAAACTGGAAGCACAATACAGTGATTGCCGTAAGTGCGGGCTGTGGGAAGGACGTAAGAAGTTTGTTTATGGAGCAGGTAACCCGCGAGCCTTGTTGATGCTTATAGGGGAAGGTCCTGGCTACTACGAGAATGAGCAGGGAAAACCATTTGTTGGCAAAGCGGGAGAGCTTTTAACCAAGATGCTCCGCGCGATTAATCTGAACAGAGAGCAAATCTATATAGCAAATGTGGTGAAATGCCGCCCTCCCAATAACCGTGACCCCCTACCGCAGGAAGTAGCCCAGTGCCTTGGTTATTTAACAGAGCAAATCAGTATAATTCGACCTAAGATATTGTTATTACTTGGCAGAGTAGCTTCAAAAAATCTTCTCGGAAAAGACCTTACTTTGCGGGAATTTCGTAAGACAACGCACCAGTTTAATTCAATCAAGACTTATGTTACCTATCATCCAGCCGCCTTGTTGCGCAATTCTCATCTCAAGAAGGATGCCTGGACAGATCTTCAGAAAATAGAACAGGAACTAAAAGCCTTAGAGGATAGATAATGAACATCTCCGAACGACAAAAACCCCAGGACCAGAATGCCGAGGCGGCAGTACTTGCCGCGATGATGATTGACAATCACGCGTTGGCTAAAGCTATTGAAAGACTTACAGATGTTAATTTTTATCCAAATGCCAATAAGATAATTTTCCGTACCATGCAGGATATGTTTGTCAAGAGTATTGAGATAGACCCTGTTACGCTTATCAATCAATTGATTAATTCCGAGAAGCTTGATGTTGTTGGTGGCACCACTTACATAAATGAGTTGAACAACGCGATTATCAGCGGGGCACACATTGATTATCATATTGAGATTGTACTGGAAAAATCCACCCGCCGTATGTTGATTGAAGCCGGAACGCAGATTATTCAGAATGCCTACAAAACCGAAGACGATTTAGCGATGCTCGTTGATCAGTCAGAGCAGTTGATTTTTGCTATAGCGGAAAAAAGTAATGAAACTGCTTTCAAGAAAGTTGAAAACCTGATGCCGGAAACGATGGCTCAGATAAATGATCTTATGACTCAGAACCGACCTATAGTAGGCGTACCATCCGGTTTTCATGCCTTAGATAAGAAGTTAAGTGGTATGCGTCCGGGACAATTAATCATTCTTGCGGCAAGACCATCTATGGGAAAAACAGCACTCGCCCTTAATATTGCACTTCATAACGCCATGTTAGACCGTAAAATTGGGATATTTTCGATGGAAATGCCCAGTCGGGATGTAATTCTCAGGATGATGTCCACTTATTCACAGGTGGAGATGGGTTCGCTGATGAAAGGTTTTAATATGAACGAGGAGAAGGTGCTTCGTTTACACCAGTTCCATGAAGCGATGATTGGTAAAGACCTCTTCGTAGATGACTCCGGCAGTAACTCGGCATTAGATATCAGGGCAAAATCGCGCCGCCTGAAAGCGGAAATTGATGGACTTGATTTGATAATTATAGACTACCTGCAACTTATGTCTTCCAAGGGAGCGAGAAAAGAGGGACGTCAACAGGAAATAGCGGATATCTCACGACAGTTAAAGATGCTCGCTAAGGAACTGGAAGTACCGATAGTTGCCTTGTCTCAGCTTAATCGGGCTACAGAATCCCGTGAAGACAAACGCCCTCAGTTATCAGACCTGAGAGAGTCGGGAGCTATAGAGCAGGACGCGGATGTTGTTCTGTTTATTCATCGTGATGAATATTATACTCGCGATAAATGTGAGAAACCCGGTATTGCCGAAGTAATTATCGGTAAGAACAGAAACGGTCCTACCGGAACTGCCGAGCTTGAATTCGTTGCTCAGTTTACATGGTTCCGAAACATGGAAGATAGCGGTGAATCGCTTTAGTAAGCTGTTACAGAGTTTCGGTGCATACATCATTTTTATCGGGGCAGTTCTGTCCCATACACGGAGTGTATTCCGCCGCCGTTTCGAGATAATCCGCCAGATGAAGCGAATTGGCTATGATTCGCTACTGCTGATTGCTATTACTTCGGCATTTACAGGTTTTGTTACAGCGGTACAGGCATCTTACCAGACCAGTGGTTACATTCCCACCCAACTTATTGGCGTTCTTGTAGGTAAATCGACCATGATTGAACTGGCTCCGGTGTTAACGGCACTGGTTCTGTCCGGGCGGGTGGGAGCTTCTATTGCCGCCGAGATTGGCACAATGAAAGTCAGTGAGCAGATTGATGCTCTCGAAACTATGGCTATCGATCCTTATGATTTGCTTTATATGCCGCGGATTATTGCGGGACTCATTATGCTACCGGTAATTACGGTGCTGGCTAATGTAATCGGAATTTTCTCCGCGTTTGCAATCTCATCGTTCCAGTACGGAATCGGCTTTCATAGCTTTTTCTTCAATATGCGCCAGTATTTTGACCCCTGGGACTTATGGGGTGGTTTAGTGAAAGCATTCTTTTTTGGCTTTGTAATTACCAGCGTGGCGTGTTTTATTGGTAAAGATACGGCAAATGGCGCGGAAGGCGTGGGTAAAGCCGCTACC
>JAIOTM010000184.1 GCA_021106755.1 Candidatus Cloacimonadota bacterium
AGATCTCTTTCTCTCTGTCCTCAAATCGGTTAATGAAGGCATCATAGAGGAATTCGAAGGTTACCTCAGAGAAGAAGCCTTCAAGACCGGCCTCGAAATGGCCGAAGGCGCCATCTCCTTTTATCTTAGTATCCAGTTTCTTTTCTATATTTACGCTTTCAGCTTCGATGGAATCTTTTTCCTTTCTAAGCCGCTTCGCCATAACCCGATTCCAGTTTTCGTGTGCGAGAGCACTGATTTCAGCCCAATTTCTCTGCGTTTGCTTAGTGAACCCTATCTCCGCGGAGAGAAGTTGCTGAATTCCACCATCATTATCGTCAATCCTGCCAAAGGCACTAATAGCAAAATCCTGATACGCCTGAACAGTCTCTTCCATTAGTACAACATTTTTCTCCGCTTTCTGCATGACAACAAATTTCTCAGCCTTCTCGGCGAGGGTTTTTATTTCCCGCCATGATTCAAGAAGTTGCTCTGAGAAGTGAATTTCGGCTGCGACTAAGTTAGCAAGTTGGTATTCCTCAATGGTATAACCACCTTCGAGATTTGATACATACTTCATCGTTTGAAAAATAATGAGGTCATCATCAAGTCCATCGGTCAAGCTATGAATGAGGCGCGGAATCTTAGTGTTTTTTGATGATTCCGCGAGGAAGATTAACTGAATCATCTCGTCGATAGTATTCTGGTATTTGAGGTACTCTACTTCTAACTGTAGCATCCGCTGACTATTGGTTGATGTAAGACCCAAACCAAGTGTATCAAGCTTTGTTGTTGAGGTTCGTAACGCGTCCTCCAACGGAATAAGTTTAGATGCTTCCGCGTCGGTATTCCCTCCTGGATTTGAGCGAATATCCGCGTGGAGCTTCTTTATCCTGTTCACTACTTGCTTCTTTGTTGCAATCAGGTCATCAGTATATCTTATTTCTGAAACTGCTTCACCAATGTATTGTTCCGCCTGATCCAATTCACCTTGCTTCTGGAAAAGCTCTGCCGCGAGAAATCCGTAGGAGTTAAAGTAGTCTGAGCCGAATTCCTGCTTAACAAGTTCTGTCAGATAATACGTCGCTGTATTCAAATCACCTTGATTAAGGCTGAGAATAAAGACTTCGTAAAGAAGCTCATTGGGCATCGGGTCTTTGGTCAGTTCTTCATATTTTGTATAGCAGTAAAGTGCTTTATCATAGTCTTGCAATTCGTGGTAAATCCTTCCAAGGGAAAGATAGATAAAATCGATGTCAGGTGTTTCCTTCTCTGTTTCAAGATAGTCGCCAAGAATTAAGATAAACTCTTCTTTCGCCATTACAGCCCCATATTCTGAAAAAGAAATAAGAGCCAGCATTAAACGCGATTTGAGTCCATACTCATGGTCCAGAAGAAGTGATTCAAATATGGGGGTAGCAACTTCATGTTTATTTTGCATATAGTACGCATTACCCAACCAGAATTTTTGCTGTGATGTGTTGTTGATTTGATAAGTATTGTGCAAAGCGAGAAACGCACTACTCATACCATTGGCGATGTACAATTCACCTAAGACAATGATTGCAGACCTGAACTTGGAGGTTCCAGGGTAGTGTGATATGAGTTTTTCAAGTTGTTTAATCGCACTTGTGTTATTGCCACGTATTTTTTCAATCAACGCATCATAATAAAGAAACTCATCATCAAAAGGTTGATAATCGCAATAAAGCATTTTCAACTTCACCAATTCTTGTTGCGATTCGTCTTCTTTATCCTCTTGTAAATAAACATCGATATCCCTGCTGTCGTTCTCAAATGAGTTTTGAACACCATCCATTCGACCAGCTTTTGCTAACTGCTCAATCTGTTTCTTCTGAGCAGCAAGTTGATCTATGACACTGATATCGTCCTGCAAGTCTTGAATAAGTGCATCTTCTTTTGTCTGTGCACGTTCGGCAGCCCACAGCAAAGTGCATGACAAAACAATAATGATTAGTAATTTTTTATACATCATGTGTACAATATAGTATAAATTACTATTCCTGCAAAGTACGTTTGATTTCCTCAAGTTCTTTTTCCGCTTGCTGGCGTTTCTGGCGAATCAATTCCAACTCTTTAAGAAGTGGATTTTCACCGACTTGATCCGTGGACTGTCTATCAGAAATTACACGGCGTGAACCAGAAGTTGGTCCTGCAGATGGGGCAGCGGGTAGAACTTGGTTACGTTCTTTGTATTTTATTTCAGAAAATTGGTCAAAGGTATATTTTAGGTTTAAAGCAATTCTCGGTTCTGCCGAAATATCATCCCGATTGATTTCCTCTATTCTGTAAAAACCAACACGAGCTGTTAAGTTCTTAACGGTGAGACCAAAGCCAGCGTTGACATTGTGCCCGTCCATCTCTGCCATAAAGGTAATCAAATTGGAGATTTTGCCTTCAAAACCAGCGAAAAGACCATTCAGTTGCTTCGATGTTTCTGTATTTCCAACAAAACGACCACGTCCAAGACCTAAATGAAGAACGGACTCCACGTTGCCAAGAACAGGAACTCCCCTGAAAACTGTAGATTTAGATAAAACTATATAGAGTG
>JAIOTM010000098.1 GCA_021106755.1 Candidatus Cloacimonadota bacterium
ACCTCCATTCCCCGTG
The DNA here is from genome assembly GCA_021106755.1 of Candidatus Cloacimonadota bacterium. Taxonomy (GTDB): domain Bacteria; phylum Cloacimonadota; class Cloacimonadia; order Cloacimonadales; family JAIOQZ01; genus JAIOTM01. The sequence goes on from JAIOTM010000098.1 coordinate 17, forward strand.
GAAAGCGGCTATATGGAAAAACCTACAGTTGTTAACAACGTGGAAACTCTTTGCTCTGTTACCAAGATAATCTATCATGGAGCGAGCTGGTGGAAAGAATTCGGTACCGAAGACTCCTCCGGTACAAAGCTGTTAAGTATCTCTGGTGACTGCAAATTCCCGGGTATCTACGAAATCGAATGGGGAATTTCCATTAAGGAAATCCTTGAATTGGTTGGCGCGGATGATGTGCAGGCTATTCAGGTTGGTGGACCTTCAGGAAATTGCATAAATCCATCAATGTTCAATCGCACCCTCGGTTTTAACGACCTTGCAACTGGTGGTTCGATGATTGTTATCGGTAACAAGCGGGACTTACTTCGCGATGTTGTAATGAACTTCACAGATTTCTTCATTGAAGAATCCTGCGGTTCCTGCGTTACATGCCGTACAATGACTGTACTTCTCAAGAAAAAACTGGAAAAAGTACTCAATGGTAAAGGTGTACAGCAAGACTTAGACGATTTAATCGCCTGGAAAGAGATTATGAAGCTCAGTCGCTGTGGATTAGGCCAGACAGCCATGAATCCTATTACCACTACTATTGAGAATTTCCCGGAACTTTACAAGAAACACCTCAATGAGGGAGATTATTTTAGTGAATTCAATCTGGAAGACGCGGTAAAAGAACATTGTGCCGCTACCGGACGCGATTTCAAGGCTGAAGGGGGAGACCATGAGTGATGTCGTAACCATTACAATCGACGGCGTGGAAATCAAAGCCGAAAAGGGTCAGAAAATACTGGATGCCGCTACAAAAGCTGGTATCTATATTCCTACTCTGTGTAACTTTGAAGGCGTCAAACCAAAAGGCTCATGCCGTATTTGCAGTGTGCTTGTTAATGGCCGTCCTATGACAGCTTGTACAACTCCAGTTTCTGAAGGTATGGTAATTGAGAACGATACCGAATATCTCAACGACCTGCGTAAAGCGATTGTCGAAATTATGTTTGTGGAAGGAAACCACATGTGTCCGGTCTGCGAACGTAGTGGCAATTGCGAACTTCAGGCATTAGCTTATCGCTACCTGATGATGGTTCCACGCTTCCCGTACCTGTTCCCGACTCGCGATATCGACGCCAGTCATCCTAAGTTGATAAAGGACCATGACCGCTGTATCCTGTGTAAACGTTGTATCCGCGCGATACAAGACGAGAATGGAAAGAACTTCTTTGCTTTCAAAAGGCGTGGCTACAAAGTTACTATCAATATCGACCCATCAATCAGCGAAAAAATGACCGATGAACTTGCTCAGAAAGCTATGGATGTTTGTCCTGTCGGTGCCCTTATTCGCAAAGAAAAAGGGTATGATGTGCCTATTGGCAAACGTAAATATGATAAAGTACGGATTGGCAACGATATAGAAAATAAAGCAAAGAAAGAGGGTGTCGTATGAGTAAGCCCGTAGTAGCAACAACATCATTGGCCGGGTGCTTTGGCTGTCACATGTCGCTTCTCGATATAGACGAACGCATCCTCGATCTCGTTCAATTGGTGGAATTCAACAAATCCCCGATTGATGACATCAAAACGTTTACCAAGCAATGCGACATCGGTATTATCGAAGGCGGTTGCTGTAATAGCGAAAATGTCCATGTATTGAAGGATTTCCGCAAAAACTGCAAAATCCTTATATCCCTCGGTGAATGTGCTATCATGGGCGGACTTCCCGCGATGCGCAACAACCGGGTTTCAGTTGAAGAATGTCTTAAAGAAGCATATCTTAACTGCCCTTCTGTTACTGCTAACGAAGAGCAGATTATACCGAACGATCCGGAACTTCCGATGATGCTCAACAAGGTATATCCTTGCCACGAGATCGTCAAGATTGACTACCATATTCCGGGTTGCGCACCACGCGCGGACCTGATCTGGGAAGCACTCGTCGCCTTAGTGACTGGTAAACCCATGAATCTGCCGTACGAAATCATCAAATTTGACTACCGAGGTACAAAATGGCAAAAAAAGTAACTATAGAACCTGTTACCAGAGTCGAAGGTCATGGAAAAGTGACCATTCTTCTCGATGATAACAAGAAAGTTAAGCAAAGTCGCTTACATATTGTTGAGTTCCGCGGATTCGAGAAATTCGTGCAGGGACGCCCCTACTGGGAAGCTCCGGTACTCGTGCAACGTCTTTGCGGAATCTGTCCAGTCAGCCATCACCTTGCCGCGGCAAAAGCACTTGATGTAATTGTCGGTGCCGGCACTGGTGACGGTCTCACTCCAACCGGCGAAAAAATGCGCCGCCTTATGCACTATGGACAGTTCTTCCAGTCTCACGTACTGCACTTTTTTCATCTCGCTTCTCCAGATTTGCTTTTCGGCATTGATGGTAATCCCGCAATCCGCAACGTTGTTGGTCTTGCAATAACAGATGAATTCAAACATCTCGCGGTGCAAGCTGTTATGATGCGTAAGTATGGACAGGAAATCATCAAAGCTACCGCTGGTAAGAAAATTCATGGAACCGGTGCTGTTCCGGGTGGAATCAATAAGCATCTCACCGCGGAAGAACGTGATTCCTTTATAAACGGTCCCGATCCTCTTAACATCGACAAGATGATTGACTGGTCGCTGGGCGGTTTGGAATTCTTCAAAAGCTACCATAAGAACAACAAAGCTATTATTGATGACTTTGCCGCGTTCCCATCTAACCACCTCAGTCTTGTTCGCAAGGACGGTGCTCTGGACATCTATCACGGTGTATTACGTGCTGTTGATAGCGAAGGCAAGCGGATACTTGATGATGTGGATTATCAGGATTACCTCAACTATATTGACGAGGAAGTGCGTTCATGGAGCTACATGAAGTTTCCATATCTGAAACACCTCGGCAAGAAAGACGGCTGGTACCGTGTAGGACCATTAGCACGTCTCAACACTTGCGATTTCATCCCGACTCCTCTCGCTCAGAAAGAGTTTGAAGAGTACAAAGCCTATACTAATGGTAAGATTAACAACATGTCTATGCACCAGCACTGGGCGCGCCTTATAGAAATTCTTCACTCCGCTGAAGAGATGAAGAGATTGCTCAATGATCCTGACCTGATGTCTGGCGAACTCGTTACCCGTGGAACCAAGCAGAAAGAGGGCGTTGGCCTTCTCGAAGCTCCGCGCGGAACTCTGTTCCACCACTATCGCATCAACGATGACGATCAAATCGAAATGGCTAACCTGATAGTCTCCACAACCAGCAACAACGAACCCATGAATCAGGCAGTTGAAATAGTTGCCAAAGAGTGCATGGAAGATCAGGACAAGATTACCGAACCAATGATGAACGCTGTTGAAGTAGCTATTCGCTCCTACGATCCTTGCCTTAGTTGTGCCACACATGCTATTGGCAAGATGCCTTTAGAAATCAGCCTTATTGATGCTGATGGCGAACTCATCGACAGAAAGAGCAAATAATGAAAGTACTCCTGTACGGTTACGGCAATCAGGGAAGAGAAGATGACGGACTGGGTATCAGTTTCGTTGAGGCAATAGAGATATGGGCTAAGGAGAAAGGTTTCGGGTTTCTGGATTTCGATTCCAATTACCAACTCAATATCGAAGACGCTCACGAAATAGCCGGATACGACATTGTCCTGTTTGCCGACGCATCGCAGGAGAAAATTGATACATTTACCGTAAGCAAGGTGAAAGCGTCTCCAGAAGTCTCTTTCACCATGCACGCGGTATCACCCGAATTTGTTCTGAACCTTTGCCAGTGCATAAGTGATAGCGTTCCCGAAGTGTATCTTATCCATATAAAGGGCATTGCCTGGGAAATGAAAGAAGAGCTTACGGAAATTGCAACCGCAAATCTGGAAATGGCTCTTAACGTGATTCAGGCTGTTCTGACGGATACGTTCAAACAACCGGAATCTGAGCGTAAAGCTTTTCTGATTCGTGCTTTGGAAGATATAAGTTAACATTACACTTGAAGTGAGAATAGATATATACCCCCATGTCGTAAGATGCGGGGGCTTTCCTTGTCAGATGACTATTTTGACTCAAAAGGCGTGTCAAGTCAGACAACGAACTTATTTGTTTCGCATATAAGCAAATATATCAAATCGTAGTCTTCCGTCCTTTACGACTTGAAGAGCACGTACTTGTGACAGGATAATGAGTCTTAATATCATGTTTTTATATAGAAAGAAAGATTCATGAGAAAAAATATATAATCTAATCCCACACAAAAGTTTGGGGCTATTCACAAATTCTTACTATATTATCTAAATTGAAGGTAATACTAAATAGAAAACGCTTATTCCTTGACCCGTCCTGAAATAAGTTGACCACAAACTTGTTAAGGATTTATAATGAGTAATCGTAGAAAGCAACCTCAGTA
>JAIOTM010000443.1 GCA_021106755.1 Candidatus Cloacimonadota bacterium
AGTCGGGCTTTATCTGAAGAACTTGATATTGCTGATATTTTCGCGGGAGCATATTACCTTGAAGTATCATCAATGGGATTGGAGCGTAAGCTTAAATATAAGAAACACTTCGTCAGTGCTATCAACGACCATGTGAAAATAACGGTGAAGGATGATGGTAAGACTGTTGTACACAAAGGTTCTCTTATTGAAGTGATGCCGGAGCATATCCGGTTACAGACAGAAGATGAAGCAGTGCTGATTTCGTTTCAGGATATCAGAAAAGCACAGACTGTGTTCGATTTCAGAAAAGATTTATAATTTGAAAATATAAGGAGTCATTATGGGCGGTAACTTGTTCAGCATACTGAGCGAACTGGCGACACTGAAACAGCTTGACAAACGGGCGATTGTCGATATCCTGAAAGATGGACTTTTCAGTTCGATTGAAAAGAAAATGGTTCCCGAAAACGAGCTTGAAATCGTTGTGGACGAGGAGACAGGTAGAATTACTGCTAAGTTTTACCGCATTGTTACTGAACATGAAGTTGGACTCGGTGAAATTCATATCGAAGATGCTAACGCGATAAATTCCAGTTGTGAATTAGGCGACCGTCTGCCGTTTGAACTGGCAATCCATGAGCTTGAGCCAAAAGTGATTAAAAACGCGAAACGCTCTATTATGGAGAAAATTAAAAAGCTGGAAGAAGACCGTATAATGTTTGACTACGAAAAGCAGAAGCGGCAAATAGTGAACGGTAAAGTTCGTAAGATGGACTATAATGGAATTTCAGTTGACATTGGTTACGCCGAGGCTCTTCTGCCTATGGAAGAACAGGTTGAAGATGAATATTACAACGTGGGAGACCTGATTAGAGCTTATGTTGTAAATATTCGTAAAACCAAGAATACGGTTAAAGTTATCCTTTCCCGTACTCATCCCGAGTTTGTGAAAAAGCTGTTTGAGAGTGAAATTCCTGAAGTGTTTTCCCAAGATATTGAAGTGAAGAAAATAGTCCGTGAGCCTGGGCTACGCACCAAAGTTTGTGTTTTCTCGATTGATGAAAATATTGATGCTGCGGGAAGTTGTCTCGGTCCGAAAGGAATCAGGATTGAGATGATTCGCAAAGAGCTACGTGGTGAGCAGATAGATATTGTTGTCTGGGATGAATCTCCAGAGCAGTTTATCGCCAACGCGATTGGCTCCGATCTGGTTGAACGGGTTTATCTTGCCGACAGAGGTAAATTTGCCCGCGTGATAGTTGATGAGAAAAATAAAAACCTGGCAATCGGTAAGAAAGGCAAAAACGTAAAACTTGCCGCCAAGCTAACCGATTTCAAATTAGATATTTATACAGCCGAAGAATTTGAAGACAAGATTTCTGAAGAACGTCGTATTACAAGCCATCTTATAGAGCTTGACGGAATGACGCACAAAGTTGCCGATATTCTTAAAGAGCATGGCTATACATCAGTTCAGGATATCTTTGACGCTTCTCTGGAAGAGTTATGCGAACTGGAAGGGGTCGGCACCAAAACAGCCCAGCGAATTAAAGACGCCGCCCTCTATTTCTAAGCTATGCCGAACAAAGCATCGCACGCCGGGCATATCCCCCAGCGAACATGCATTATTTGCAAAAGCAAAAAGCCGCAGAAATCGCTAATCAGATTCGCGGTAATTAGTGGTGATATAGTGTTTGATATTATGCGGAAACTTCCGGTTAAAGGGAAGTATGTCTGCGATGATAATGAATGTATCAATAAACTGGAACAATGGAAGAAGAGATGGAGCAGAAAACAGAGCAGAAAATCATTGCGCTGATGCACATGGCACGGAAAGCAGGTCGGCTGAAACTCGGTGCCAACGCGGCAGAACGGGCAGTCACCAGCGGTAGGGCTACTATGCTCATTCTGGCTGAAGACGTGGGTGGAAGTGTAAAATCCAAACTCATGCACCGGATTAAAGAAATGTCTGTTGAGGTCGTGACTATGAGTACTAAATCAGCGTTAGGACGCGCCTTTAACATCTCCGATACTGGCATAATCGCCATCGAAGATAAGAATATCGTTAACGGGATAAAATCCTGTATCGGTAAGAAGCATTAGGACTGGAGGAACTTTGGGACTCAGAGTACACGAATTGGCTAAAGAGTTAAAAATATCTACAGCGGCTTTACGCAAAATTCTTAAAGATATGGGCTTGATTGTGAAAAGCCACATGAGCTTTGTTGAAGACGAAATGGTGGAGAGAATCCGCAAGAAATTCGCTGATCAGGTAGCAGCCTATAAAAAACGGGATGATGAGCGGAAACAGCTTTATATCCAGCGCAAGCAAGAAAAAAAGCTGAAAGAAATTGATCGTCGCAAACGCGAGAGAGCCGCGTTAGAAAAAGTCGAACAAGATAAAAAGAAGAAGGAAGCCAAACCCGCAGAAGGTGAAAAAGAGATTCTCACTTTTACTGAAAAACCGATAAAGAAACCAGTCGGTGGACGCGTAAGTAAATTTCAGCATAAGAAAGATCGCCCCAAACCAAGAGATGAGAAATCGACACCAACTCCTAAAAAGGTTCTTCCAAAGAATCCGATTTTACCAGAACCTGATGCGAAGGGAAAATCAACTTCCAAAGATACTTCGAAAACAGTGGAGGAGAGCAAGAAGAACAAGCACCTTAAAGCGAAGATACGCAAGAAACTTGAAAAGAAAAAGGGCAGACGAGGTGCGGTTGTAGAGCAAAGTGCAGCAGAGATTTCCCGTAATATAAAGCAAACACTGAAACTACAAAAAAAGAAGAAATACAAGAAAGAAGATAAACAACAACACGATGACCTTACACAGGAAATCGTTATCAGCGAGTTTACTTCGGTGGCGGAGTTAGCCAGATTAATGGAAGTCGCGTCAACGGAAATTATCGGCAAATTTTTTGGTTTAGGGCAAATGGTTACAATCAATCAGAGATTGGATAAAGAGTCTCTGGAAATGGTTTGCGATGAATTCAATTTTAACGTTAAATTCCAGGAAGAGTACGGAACTGATTTGATTGAAGAAAACGAAGAGAAACTGGGAGATGTTGCTACCTTTGAGCGTCCGCCTATCGTAACTGTAATGGGGCATGTTGACCACGGCAAGACCTCGATTCTTGATTATATCCGTGGTGCGAACGTTATAGCCGGAGAAGCAGGTGGAATAACTCAGCATATTGGCGCATATCAGACGATTCACAACAATAAAAGAATTACGTTTATTGATACACCTGGTCATGCTGCATTTACAGAGATGAGAGCACGTGGAGCACAAGTTACAGATATAACAATTTTGGTTGTAGCTGCTGATGATGGTGTAATGCCACAAACTAGAGAAGCAATTGATCATGCAAATGCTGCAGGAGTACCTATTATTGTTGCAGTAAATAAGATAGATTTAGTAGGAGCTAATCCTGATAAAGTAAAACAAGAAC
>JAIOTM010000165.1 GCA_021106755.1 Candidatus Cloacimonadota bacterium
AAATCATCAATAGTATCAGTTTTATTGTGAAGTGTGTCTATCATTCCAATACTGACTGTAACATTTATTTTATGCTGACGCCATGGTGTTGAAGTGTCGCTGATTGTTTTTCTGATACGTTCCGTCACCACATTCGCGCTGTTAATGGTTACATTGGGCAGAATAACAAGAAATTCTTCACCGCCGTATCTTCCGTAAATATCTATGTTGCGCAGACTCTTCCCGATTAATGCCGCAATATTAATAAGCACTTCATCACCAGCAAGATGCCCGTAATTATCATTCACCAGCTTAAAATCATCTATATCAAGAATGATGCAGGTAAGGTTGATACCATAACGTTGATGCCGTTCTAACTCTTTCCCAAACATCTCAATAATAAATCGTCGATTGTATATGCTTGTCAACTGGTCGTGTATTGCCATTTGATAGAGCAAATCATTTTTACTCTGCAACTCATGATTGGTCCGCCGTAACTGAGTATTGAGCATCTCAAGGTCTTCTTTTTGTTCGCGAAGCTCGCTGTATAACCGGGAAAACACATCTCCGCGTACATCATCAATATCCTTGTTATCTTCCCGACCAAAAAAGGCACCGGTAAAATCATCAAGGATTCTTTCTTTGAGTCTGGGAAAATTTACCAGCATGAATCGGAATCCGGCTTCGCTGATTCGCAGAGCTTTTACTTTGGTCAGAGTTCTTACTTCAGCCGTGCGTTTTTCCCCGGCTACAAGAGCGTATTCTCCAACAAGGTGTCCACTCACACGGGTTCCGTAGTCAGCAGTTTGATTATTATCTAAACAACGAAAAACCTGCACGGTTCCCTGAATGATTAGATAAATATCAAATTCCGTGTCAGCTTTCGAAATCATATTGGCATTAGGTGGAAAAGTCACATGAGTTACATACTGCTCAATAAATTCATGAGTAATCTGTTTGGAATATTCGGCAAAAACACTTACTCCCGCAAGCATTAACTTCTTCTCGTTATTACTCATCGACTCACTTAAAAGCAGAGTGTCTGACATATAAGTCTCCTTTATACACAGCATCTCCTACTCTCTGCTTTTGTAAAGAAATTTATTGTGTCTGCTTTTCTGGGAAAAAAAATAAAAAAAGCTTGTCATTATTATTACGGTTAAGATAATTTTGCCATCTTGATTTTGCAAGTGAGATACGCATGACAGAACAAGACAAAGAAAAAAAAGACATTTCGAAAAATCTGGAGCAAAAACCTGATTCTGACGCTTTCCAATCTCATATTGAGAAAATGGAAGCAAACTGGAAACTCAGGAAAATCGATGAGTTGGAGATTGCAATTACGGAATTGGAATCCTTCGCGAAAGGAAATCCGTTCTACATTGGCAAAGTCCTGCTCTATCGGGCAAATATAGAGCTTCACCTTGGAAATTACAGTGAAGCTCTGGAACTCTATTTCGAAGCTATCTCAAACTTCGAGAAGAAAAACGCCAGTCTGGAGATTGCTCTGCTCTATAATAATATTGGCAATGTTTACTTCAATTTGAAAAAGTATAAAAACGCTCTGGAATTCTACGGACAGTCCGTAGTCATCAACAAAGAGAAGAAAGAGCGTAAGCGTTATGCCTACAATCTCATCAATATGGGAAACACTTATTGTTCACTACATCAATACAATGAAGCTCGCAAACCATTTGAAGAAGCCGTTAATGTGCTGGAAAAACTGAACGACAAATTCGGTCTGGCAGCGGTTAAAATTAATATGAGCGATCTCTATGAAGCTGAAAATGATATAAATAAAGCTATAGAACTTGCTCAGGAAGCAACGGAATTGTTTCTCAGTATCAATAACAAATTCGGGATTAGTCACTGTAATCTTTCCTTAGGTAAGCTATACTACCGGATGCAGAAATTCGACACCGCGAAAAATTATATAGGGAAAAGTCTGATAATCTCCAGAAAAAGCAACGATATTGAAGTACAGCGGGATTGTCACAAGTCACTTGCCAATATCTACAGAGCTACCAATAAATTCAGAAAAGCTTACATGCACTATGGAGCCTATTTCTATTTGAAAACACAGACATTCAATAAAGAGGCAGATAAAAATATTGAGAGAATTAATGCCACATACAAATCCAAAATTCAGGCAGAAGAACAGCGATTACTGATAAAAAAGAAAGATATACAACAGAATACTCTTAACAAACTTCTCCAGACAAAGAACAAATTAGAGGAAAAACAGGCAGAAAAAATCAAGCTTCAACGAAAAAACGCTGTACTCGCTCTCGTAATGAGAGCCAACGAGGACCTTGCTCAACCGCTATCAAATATGCGGGATGATTTCAAATTACTCAAACGTTCGCTGAAGAATCCGGAAAATGTACAGAAACATCTTGATAAAATAGACCACTCCATTAATCGGGTTAATATCATACTTGAACAGATTAAAGCAATTAATATTGATTCAGTAGATCAATACACGGAGCATACGACTATGTATTCTATGCCAGAAAATGAGGATAATCAATGAATCAATTGCGGGAATTTGAACAAAAACTCGAAGAAAGTGAATCGGAGCAAGACCGCCTGACCGCTCTGATTAAAATAGGTCAACACATCACAGAAAACCTCCGTAGTAAGGTGAGTCAGCCATATTTAGAAGAAGCCATTAAGCTGGCATTGAAATTGGATAATCAATCGTTGTATCTGAAAGCTCAATGCTTACTGTCTAAAACACTCTACTTCATTGAGAACTACGACGACGCTATTAATATTTGCTGGAAAGCTGTGGAAACTGCCCGGATTCTGAAGGACAAACGTTCGGAATTCGATTTGCTGACTCGGCTTGGTGCGATTTATGGTCTCTTGGGAGATCACACCCGATCCAGTGAACATTTCACTAACGCACTACATCTCTCACGGAGAATTAACAATCCGAAGTTAATAGCTCAGGGGTTAGTAAACAAAGGTAATATCCTTGTACTTCAATCTAAACTGGAAAAAGCACGAGAAATATTCGAAAAAGCCGAACATTATTTTAATGAAAGTGGAAATGAACTGAGCAATGGCTTTCTCAATTTGAATCTCGGAGAAGTACTCCGGCGTCAGGGACATTATCATGATGCACTGAACCGCTTTGAGAAAGCACTAAAAGTTAGTAAAAAATTAAATCATATTTCAATGATGATTACATGTCATCGAAATACAGGACATACTTATCGAACTTTGCGGGAGTTCGACAAAGCAGAGAAACACTTCCTTAAGGGACTACATCTCGCGGAAAAAGATTCTTTGAAATATTCAATTCGGGATATGCTTGGTAGCCTGAAAAGATTATATACTGAAATAGGAAACTATGAGCGTGCGTTTGAAATGCTGGACCGTTTAACCACTATCAGCGATGTTATCTACGAAGATAACACTAAGATGCGGATTGCCGAGTCTGAACAAGAATTTAACCTGAAAATGCGGTGCAAAGAAGCGGAAATACTGAAGCAGCAAACAAAAGAATTGGCAACTGCCAAAGCTGAGACAGAAACAGCATTAAACCTGCTGAGAAGCACAGAAGAACAGATACTGGAGATTGAGCACATTCACTCCTCGCTGAACATTGCGGTAACTGCAAACCATGAGATAAATCAGCCACTGATGATTCTCGTGGGTAATCTCAATTTGATTGAAATTCTTTGTAAAGACTCGCTTACCAGTCAACAAAGTGGTTATATTAAAAAGATAGAGAGTTCTGTCGAAGATATTTCCACGATTCTGAGAAAATACCGCAACCTGACCCCGGAAGCCAGTTCAATTCGATGAATCCTTGAATATTACTCATTCACTTGACAACTAAAAACGTCATTCATTTTTGGCACTTGGAAAAATATAGAAAACTACCACTGGAGGTGGAATTGTGACGAACATTCCAGCAATTTGGTATATTGCACCGGCTGGAGCCATTACGGCTCTTATTTTTGCTGTAATTTTATTTTACGACGTTAAAAAGAAGGATCCGGGAAATACCCGGATGCAGGAAATAGCAAAATATGTCCGCGATGGCTCTTTTGCTTATCTTGCACAACAATACAAAGGAGTAGGTATATTCTTTGTTATTGCTTTTGTTGTATTTAACATTATGGCTTGGGGACTTAAAGTACTTCATCCGTTGGTCCCTTGGGCGTTTATTACTGGCGGTTTCTTTAGCGGATTAGCAGGATTCATCGGCATGAACACAGCAACTCTGGCATCCAACAGAACAGCTCAAGCTGCTTCAAAGAGCCTTAATCAGGGACTGCAAGTAGCTTTTCGCGCTGGTGGTGTAATGGGACTGGTAGTTGTTGGGTTGGCTTTGATAGATATTACAATCTGGTTCTGGGTTCTCAACGCTGTTAAAGTTGATTTACACCAGATTACCGTGATTATGCTCAGTTTTGGTATGGGTGCTTCCACTCAGGCATTATTTGCCAGACTCGGCGGAGGTATTTATACAAAAGCCGCCGATGTTGGTGCAGACCTTGTTGGTAAAGTCGAAGCCGGAATCCCGGAAGACGATCCACGCAACCCCGCAACTATCGCCGATAACGTTGGAGACAATGTTGGAGATGTCGCTGGTATGGGGGCAGACCTCTATGAATCTTACGCAGGTTCGATTCTGGCTACTGCCGCACTTGGAATGGCTGCTTTCACTCAGCTTAAACTACATCAAGGATTGGCAGAGAGCTGGAGTATCAAGTTTGTCTCCGCACCAATGGTGTTGGCAGGGGTAGGTGCTTTTCTTTCGATTATCGGTATTTACATGGCTTCCACTAAAGAATCTGCTGACACTAAAGGGCTTATGTTTGCTTTAAACAAAGGTGTTTACGGCAGTTCTTTTCTCATTGCCATTGCCGCATATTTTGTTGCTAAGTTAATGTTACCTCCCGAATATTATTTCGGTGTGTTTTTATCGAGTGTAATTGGACTCATTGCTGGTATTCTCATTGGTGTTTTTACCGAACGTGCGACCTCACATTCTTATAAAGATACTCAAGGGATTGCCAAACAGGCAGAATACGGTCCTGCCACGGTAATCATTGATGGCCTGGCGGTTGGCATGAAATCAACAGCAGCTCCGGTACTTATTATTGGTACGGCAATTCTTTCGGCATTCAGCTTGAGTCATGGTTTCGAGATGCCTGAGATGGGCTTGTATGGAATAGGATTCGGTGCTGTAGGAATGCTGGCAACTCTCGGTGTAACCTTGGCAATGGATGCTTTCGGACCTATCGCCGATAATGCTGGTGGTAATGCCGAGATGTCGAAATTACCCAAAGAGGTTCGCGAACGTACCGACGCGCTTGATTCGGTTGGTAATACAACAGCCGCGACTGGTAAAGGATTTGCCATTGGTTCTGCCGCGCTTACCGCAATGGCTCTTCTCGTAGCCTACTTAGAAGAAATACGTACAGGTATTCACTTCATGGCAAACAAAGTAAACGACACACTTTATGATACTCACCAGATTTATATAGAAGTCGCGGATAAATGGATTCTGACGAAAACCGCGACGGATACTGATTTAATGCACTACTACGACATCTCGCTGATGAATCCCCGCTTCCTTATCGGGATTTTTATTGGTAGCATGGTAACCTTCGTGTTCGCGGCTATGACAATGAAAGCTGTTGGACGCGCTGCTGGCGATATGGTCGCGGAAGTCCGCCGTCAATTCAAGGAAATCCCAGGAATTCTGGACGGTACAGCCATTCCCGAATATGCACGGTGCGTAAGAATTTCCACTATTGGAGCACAGAAAGAGATGATTGCTCCGGCACTACTTGGACTACTTACCCCAATCGCTGTAGGATTAATTCTCGGTGTTGCTGGTGTACTTGGGCTTCTTACCGGAACCTTGAGTTGTGGGCTTGTTCTTGCCATTATGATGAACAACTCCGGCGGTGCCTGGGATAACGCGAAGAAATTCGTAGAACTCGGTAGTTTCGGCGGAAAAGGCTCCAGTTTCCACAAAGCAACCGTTGTCGGTGATACTGTCGGCGATCCATTCAAGGATACTGCCGGACCTTCAATCAATATCCTTATTAAGCTTATGAGCATGGTAAGCATTGTGTTTGCCGGACTTATAGTCGCTTATTCTCCGTATATCACTCAACTTTATACTGGTGAAAAAACTGAAGTTATCAAATCATATCTGGAGCACCGAAGCCAACTGGGAGCCAAAGCAAACGAAGCAACACTGGCACTACCAGCAGAAATCACCACGAGTAAAAAACTGACAGGTGACAAAGTCAATCCTCACACTCCGAAACTGTTTGAGAAACCAACCCAGACTAATCAATCTGCTCAAACAGCATCACCAGCCTCTGAGACAGATGAAAAGAACAAACCAGCTACAGAGTAGCAGAAACAATATCCGGGCGGAGCACAACACTCCGCCCACTTATTTATGAAACTATTACTACCGACTCTTTTGATTTTCCTGCTTTTATCCTGCACTATGGATAACAATCAAGCAAAACACGGTGTAGTTATTACATCTCCCGAAGCGGCGGAAATGTATGTAGCTATTGCTGGTGTTAAAAACATTCTGGCAGTTACAGACGAATGCAATTTCCCTCCCGAATTGAAACAAAAACCTTCAATTGGCAAATTTGGCACTGTTTCGTTTGAGCGGATTATCAATCTTCAGCCAGAATTGGTCATCACTACCGATTTAGAGCAGGCATCCCTGAACGAGAAGTTAAAGAAACTTGGAATATCAACCCTTGTTCTCTACCCGCAAAGAATAAGCGAAATAAGCGAAGCAATGATTACCTTGGGAAAAGAAACAGGCTTCAATAAGCAAGCAGAACAAGTAGCAACAACATTCAAGGCAGTGTTAGATTCGTTAGAAATGGAACATCCCTACCGTCCACGGGTATATGTCGAGATTTATGGTGTTCCCCTGATGAGTGTAAGCGACAGTTCTCTCGTAGGTGATATTATCAGTTTCGCGGGGGGAGATAATATCTTTGCCTCGTTACCGCGACCTTACAGCCGGATAAAACCGGAAGCAGTAATTGATGCTGCCCCTGATATTATTTTGATATGTTATCCGGGTCAGACAGTCGAAAACATTATAGCCCGAAAGGGTTGGGACACAATTCCCGCCTGCATAAACGGCAGAATCTATACACTCAATGATTTTGATGTTGACCTGATACTTCGGGGAGGACCAAGAGTCATCGAAGGTATCCGGCAACTGCGAAAGTTGTTCTTCCTGCAATGAAACGTCACCTCTGGCTTATCCCGCTTTCACTGCTGATGCTCATTGGCATAAGTGTCCTGTTTCTCTTTTATCATGCTTCGGGAAGCCACATTATTTTGCAAGTTCGTTTACCACGTCTGGTGCTGGGGATTTTTTCGGGAATTGTTCTCGCTGTAGTAGGTTCATCGTTTCAGGTAATCCTTAACAATCCCCTCGCGGAGCCTTATATTCTCGGCACATCTTCCGGCGCGGCACTCGGTTCTGTTTTGGCGATGTTGAGCGGAGTCTTCTGGCTGATGCCATTGTTTGGATTTGCCGGTGCATTATTCAGTACTCTTCTGGTCTGGTTTCTTGCCAGAACCGGAGGATTTATTCACAGCACTCGATTGCTTTTATCCGGTGTAATAATCGGCATGTTCTTTTCCGCTATTATCTCATTGCTTATCTACCTGAACCAGCGGGAGATTGGAAGTATCATCGATATATTAATGGGTAATCTCGGACGTATCTTCACCCACTCCGAGTGGCGGTTGTTTCTTATTCTCGGTGGAATTTCGTCGGGATTGGTTGTCTATCTGTTCTTTCTCGGAAGCAGAATGAACGCTGTTACCGCCGGAGACTGGGTAGCCCATACTATGGGGGCAGACCCGGTTAATCTGAGGAAGCAGGTATTTGTTATCGGAGCTATACTTACAGGTTTCGCGGTTGCCTACGCCGGAGTTATAGGCTTCATCGGTCTCATTATCCCTCACATGATTCGCTTGCTCGGCGTTAACAGACAGCGGCAAGCACTTCCCGCGTCAGCCTTCGGGGGTGCGTTCCTGCTTGTTTTATGCGATTTTATCGCTATGCACATAGCTGTTATTGAAATACCTGTTGGAGTTGTTACAGCCTTTATCGGCTCACCGTTCTTTATCTATTTGCTTATAAAAAAGAGGTAAAAACTTTTTATCAATTATCAGTTACCAAATACTGATTAAGATATTGGTAAATGTCCTCAGAATCTTATTTCCTGCACCAGCAAATGATACGAGTTTACATCCGAAGTTCCGTCTCTGGAAAAATCTACACCAGCTTTCACTGTTCCCCAGCTAAATTCATAGATAAGCATGGATTCTGCCGACCAATAATCCTCTCCGTGGTTGTTAATGCTGGCAGACGCGGCAAAATCAGAGGTGAATCCCCAAATCAGCGGTACATGTGTGCTGGAAGACAACCCGAAATCAAACTGCTTTGACGGGCTGGAGTATAATCGCGATTGCAGATGATAATCCCGATACAGAACATAGCCACCAACCTTAAATAAGGGTTCGTAAATAACTGTATTTTGAATAGACAAGCGTGAATCGAATCCTGTGTTGTTTTCTTCGACAATTTCATAACCAAATTCTACTTGTCTGATAATCTCATCTTGCAACGTTTTGAACATATTACAACTATATTTATAAGTCCAGCTCTTGATGGTTGCCTGTAGTTCCGCGGTGTATCTGTCTTGTTCTGTCATGCTCCAGTATTCCAAAATACGCCGATTATATTCAAGGGACA
>JAIOTM010000394.1 GCA_021106755.1 Candidatus Cloacimonadota bacterium
TTTGCTCGTCTATTCCGCTCCCGTTATCCTTAACGACAATCAGGATTTCATTTGTCGGCTTTAAGTGCTTTGAAGATATTTGAATCCTGCCATTAGTACCTTCAATAGCTTCCACCGCGTTAAGGACAAGATTGACTACGACCTGGTCTAACTTCTGTCGATTACCTTTGAACAGAGGTAGATTTTCTTCCAAATCCAGTTCCACTGTCGCGAAACGTTTGACCTGGTTTTCTGTCAGACGAATACTGCTCGTTATTACTTCGTTAAAATCTACGTTATCGTTAAGCAGACCCTCATCCTTTCTGGCGAAATTGCGCAATCCATCAACGATTTTCTTAATACGGTTGGTACCACCCTGCATATCATCAATCAACAGAGGGATGTTCTCCCGCCATAAATCATAGTTGAGTCGGGCTATTTTTGTATCGGGATGTGATTTGACATAGTCATCAAGTATGGGGAGAATATCGGAGACAGACTCTTTGACAATCTTGATATTACCGCGGATAAAGGTATTGGGATTGTTTATTTCGTGGGCAATACCGGAAACAAGTTTTCCGAGTGAAGCAAGTTTATCATTCTGTAGAAGCTGCAAATCCACCTTTTTCTCCCTGGTGATATTCCGAACAATCTCCAGAACTTTTTCTACCTCACCATCATCATTGAAAATTGGGTAAGCCTGCATGAGATAATACTGATTTCCCAGTTTCATCTCCTCAGAGCAGTTTTCTTTTGTCTCGAAAGACTTCTTAGCAGGACAATGGGAGCAAGGCGCGGTAGTGTTGAACTGTTGTTTGTAACATTGTCCTTTATCACTGATATTCAGATTATTCGATATTTCAATGTGGTAGTCCCTGTCTATAACAAAGATTGAATCTGTTATTGCGTTGAAGAGTGTCTCCAGACGTTTTCTGCTTTTCGCACAAATATCCGTGAGGTGCTTGAGCTTACGGTTTTGAATAATCAACTGCTTTCGCTGTTCTTGCTGCTCCCTGTTTCTATCCGATTTTTCCAGCCTGTTAGATATGATAATCGACACTTCGTAGAGAAGTTTCTCTTCTTCTTTCACAAAAGGCGCGTTAATGGTGTAACCTACCTGAACAAAGCCGCGTACTTTTTCGTCTGTTACAATCCGTTCTCTCAGCACTCTATTCTGGAGTGTCAGACATTCCTTGTCTCCATATAACTTTCCGTCTATCTCTATTATTGCCTGGGCGTACTCGCGGAACTGCAATCCGTTAATCAGAGCAGGAATAGAGAGTTCCAGAGCATCTTCCATCCTGCGCGCGTTTTCGAAAACAGAAGAGACCTGATATAAACATTCAAGTTCTTTAACTCGTTCGCTTAACTCGTGCTCAATCCGGGATCGTTCGTAAATTGTATCATCAGTGGAAATCATTATATGCTCTTCGCCGTTGTATTCCGCCGGAAAGAAGTAAAGCTGGAGAGAATCAATTCTCAGTACTTCCCGTTCTTTCTCTTTCCATACTTTATCAAGTAAGGTTTTTACTGTGGACTGAATGGCTTCATCAAAATAGTCCAATATAATGCTACGACGAAGGTTATCGTTGTCTCCTAATAACTTTCGATTTATCTCGTTACCCGAAAAAATGACTTTCTGTGGTTTATGGATTATTATCACGTTATTCGCGATGTTTAATATCCAGTTAAAATCTGTGGTGACTTCCATTTAACAACCTCTGATTATTTAAGATTTAAGATTTAATACAACTTCGCACTGTGTTTTTTTTCAAGACCGAACGTAATACTTGTTTTGAAAGATTATATTCTCGTTTTTCTTCTTTTAAAGACTTGAAAAGCTTCACAATTCTAATTGCGAAGGCATACGATTTGTCTGCTGTAATGTTCGCTTGATTCATTTATTCATATTAGAGAATATTGACCAATTCAGTCAACTTTTCATTTGTTGAATCGTAAATTTTCATCTGAAATAAATAAAGAACCGCGCGTTACTAATCGTTGTAACACGCGGTCTAAGCTTATATCTTCGAAAATCAGGTTACAATCGCTGTCTGATTTTCGTTTTATAGTATTGCTCGCAGGCAAGAACAGATGTTGTTCTTGTTTTGGTTGTTGCAATATCTAATTTGCAGGACGAGAATCTGAGGTGTGCGGTTGGTGGTATCCGTTTATCTTTCATCTTCATTTGTCTGCAATATAATGAGGAATCAATGATTTCGTGAATTCGGGAGACTGCGGCAATTTCTTTGCGAAGCGTGTCGCAGTTTTCTATGTTCATTGAAACACCGAATTCGTTTGCTAACTCAGCAATTATCTGGCAGTTAGATTTTCCGCTCTTAGTCTCCAGTACAGGCTTAACTGTTTGAACAACTCCATCGAAAGTGGTGTAACTGCCACAGCTTTCAACAGCGGGAGAAAGTGGTAAGACTACATCAGCTTCTGCTGTAGTTTCGGTTGGCAACATATCCGAGACAACGAGGAATTCAACTCCATCCAGCAGGGAATTGCCCTCTATAAGCGGGTTTTCACCAAATACAAGCATTGCCTTGATTTCGCCAGCCTGCAACTTGCGTTTAA
>JAIOTM010000225.1 GCA_021106755.1 Candidatus Cloacimonadota bacterium
CCTGCGGGATACAAGCAAGTCCTTCAAGAAACTTCAAGTCGGAAAAAAGGTATTACCAGCGAATATGAGCTTCCCATTGTAAGAAAAAATGGTGAAGAAAAAATTATCTTGATAACCGGATCTCAAGTGACTTCTCAACGCGGAAAACACTTAGGCACTTATGGAATATTCCGTGACGTTACCGAGCAGAAAAAAACCGAGGAAGCTTTGCGACAGAGTGAGGAACGCTATAGATTCCTCTATAAAATGTTCCGCATGATGGCAGATAACATGCCCGACATGCTGTGGGCAAGGGATTTGGATTCGTGCTTTCTTTTTGTCAACCAGTCGGTATGTGATAAACTACTCGTAGCTTCAGATACAGATGAACCGATTGGTAAAAACGATATGTATTTTATCAAACGGGAGCAGGAGAAGCACTCCGATGATTCACAATGGCACACTTTGGGTGCAATATGTGCCAACTCTGACGCGGAGGTGATAAAGAGTCGTCAGCCACAAAGATTTATTGAATGTGGCAATGTGCGGGGTGAGTTTCTATATATGGATGTTTATAAAGCTCCTATATTCAACGAGAAAGATGAGATAATCGGCACAGTTGGTTGTGGGCGGATTGTAACTCAGGAAAAGAAAATCGAACAGGCTTTACGCGAAAGTGAATTGCGATATGAATTAGCCACGAAAGCGGGACAAGTAGGAGTATGGGACTGGAACCTTGAGACAGATGAAATCTATATTGATCCGCATTTGAAAGCCATCCTGGGTTATAGAGACGAGGAAATCCGAAACCATATAGATGATTGGAGCAGGAAAATGCATCCCGATGATGTCGAACAGATTTTAGCTGAAGCAAGTATGCACTTCGAAGGACTTACTCCTTTCTTTCAGATTGAACATCGGATGTTACACAAAGATGGTAGCGTGTGTTGGTTCCTTACCAGAGGGACAGCGATGCAGGACGCGGATGGTAAATCATATCGTATGGTTGGTACCGATACCGATATTACTGAGCGTAAACTGGCAGAACAGGCATTGCTTGAAAGCGAAGCAAGCTTGCAGGAAGCGCAGCGTATTGCAAATATCGGAAATTGGTGGCATGATTTGGTAACAGATGAAGCATTTTGGTCGAGAGAAACCTACCGCATATTCGGCATTGAACCACAAGAAATTACAAGCACACTTGTTTCTTCACTTATTCATCCTGATGATAGGGATAAGCTACAATTTAGTATTGAAGAAGCAGAGATGAAAGGAGGAAAAAATAAAAGAGAATTCAGAGCCATACGTCCCGATGGAGAAATACGGCACATAGTTGACTATTGGGTGACAGTTTCAGATGACTCCGGAAAACCGCTGAAGCGATTCGGCACAATTCAAGACATTACCGACCGCAAGCTGGCTGAGGAAGTATTGCGGGAGAGTGAGGAATACTTTAAAGCACTAATTGAAAATAGCAACGATGTGTTTTCCATATTAGACGATAAAGGAAATATTACTTACGAAAGCCCATCTCATGAAGCTGTTCTGGGCTATAAACAGGGAGAGCTGATAGGTCGAACGGTTTTTGAATTAGTTCATCCGGATGACCGTAATCGAATATTCCAGCAATTCGAAAAGGCATTAAAAGAGCCGAGAGGAAATGTACCAGTTAATTTCAAGTTTCTTCATCAGGATGGAGCATACCGATACATAGAAGGTACAGGCAAGAATTTGCTGATGTCACCACGAATAAAGGGTATAGTTGTTAATTACCGGGACGTCACCGAACGTAAAATGGCAGAACAGGCATTGCTTGAAAGCGAAGCAAGCTTGCAGGAAGCGCAGCGTATTGCAAATATCGGAAATTGGTGGCATGATTTGGAAACAGGTGAAATATATTGGTCAGAAGAACTTTTCCGTATGTTAGGCATTGAGCCACAGAAGGTTACGGTAGAATTAATTGCTTCATCTATTCATCCCGATGATAGAGATACGCTACTAACCGCTATAACAACAAAGGAATTGAATAAAGGTAAAAATGAAAGAGAATTTCGGGTTATACGCCCCGATGGTGAGATACGGTACATTGCTGACCGCTGGGTAATTCATTTCAACGATTCAGGGAAAGCTATAAAAAGGTTCGGTACATCTCAAGACATCACAGAGCGTAAACTTTTTGAAAAAGCTCTCCAGAAAAGCGAAGCAAGATTGCAGGAAGCTCAACATATTGCAAATATTGGAAATTGGGAACACGATTTAGTTGCTCATACAATATATTGGTCAACTGAAATCTTCCGTATTTTGGGCATTAAGCCACAGAAAGTTACTCAAAAACTAAGCAATTTTCATACTCACTCCGATGATAGAGAAATGATGCTCAAAGCTTTTGAGGAATCGAAAAAAAGTAAAAGAAGAACAGAAAAAGTATTTCGGGCAATACACGCCAATGGTGAAATCAGGTATCTGCTTGACCGCTGGATAATTATACTCGACGATTCAGAAAAACCTATAAAAAGAGTAGGTACATTGCAGGATATAACCGAGCGTATATTGGCTGAGAAAGCAGTGCGGCAGAGTGAAGAACATTTCCGCTCACTGATGGAGCAATCGCCAATTGCTATGCAGATTTATAACCTTGATGGACTATTGCTTAAAGCAAATAAGGCTTGGGGAGATTTGTGGGAAATCAAAGATATTGATAGCGTTGTAGGTGTTTATAATATGCTTACTGATAAGCAATTAATTGATATGGGATATGGGGAAGATTTCGAAAGGGCATTTTCTGGCGAACATCTTGATATTCCTGAAATTGAGTTTGATCCGGTATTTACTGGTTTCCCAGGCAGAAAACGCATCGTAAAAGTCAAGACTTACCCACTGAAAAACGCGGATGGCTCTTTTGATAACGTTGTTGTTTTCAATGAGGACATTACTTATCAGAAGCAGACGGAAGAAGAGCTTCAGAAAATGGAGAAGTTGAGATCAGTAGGCACGCTGGCAGGTGGAATCGCGCATGATTTCAATAATATTCTTACAGGCTTGTATGGCAATATCTCACTTGCTATGGAAGATATAACTGAAGAGCATTCGGGATATAAGTCATTACATGACGCTGAAAAGTCGATGGGAAGAGCTATTCGCCTTACCAAGCAATTACTTACATTTTCTAAAGGCGGTGCGCCAATCAAAGAGGATGTAAGTCTGGCCGAGTTGGTAAAAGAAGTAGCGAAATTTGATTTGTCTGGTAGCAATGTTAAACCAGTCATCAATATAGCAGACAATCTCTGGATAGCAGATGTCGATAGAGGACAGATTCAGCAGGTATTTTCTAACCTTACAATAAACGCTAATCAGGCAATGCCGGATGGCGGACACCTGTATATCAGTCTGGAAAACGCGGAAATTATAGAGAACGAGGTTCCAAATCTTTCTCATGGAAGATATCTTAAGATAACGGTGCGGGATGAAGGGACGGGCATAGACAAAAAGCTACTTGAGCGGATATTCGATCCGTATTTTACTACTAAACAGACAGGGAGCGGATTGGGACTTGCTACAGCTTTTGCAATTATCAGCAGTCATAATGGCTATGTTGGCGTTAAATCAAAACTTGGAGAGGGAGCGACCTTTACTTTGTATCTGCCAGCTTCGGAAACGCAGGCACACAGTGAAAAAAAGAAACCTGTCGCGACAAAAATCCAGATCAGTGAACATTCTGCCAGAGTGTTGGTAATGGATGATGAAGAAATGGTTCTCAAGATTACCGTAAAGATGCTGGAAAAACTGGGGTATGAGACCGAGACAGTGTCTGGTGGAAAAGATGCAATTAAGTGCTACCAAAAAGCAATGATAGCTGGAAAGCCTTTCGACTTGATAATTATGGATCTTACAATCCCCGGAGGAATAGGCGGGGTAGAAGCTATAAAGGAAATCCTGAAGATTGACCCGAATGCTAAAGCGATTGTTTCCAGTGGATATGCTGCTGATCCGGTTATGGCGAATTACGCGGAATTTGGTTTCAGGGGCATTGTTACCAAGCCATTTATTATGAAGGAATTGTATAACGTTGTAAGGCAGGTTTTGGAGAACAGAGCAGGAATGGATTTGCCGACCGCGTAAGAAAAAATATCTCATGAAAAAAGATGCCTGAACCCATTACTATTAAGCTCCACTCTCCTGAGAAAAGTGATTCGTGAAGATTCTTAAACTATCGCTATATCCCCTTTGGTGTTCGGGACTTGCACTCTACAGATTACGTCCATGCCGGGCTAACAAAAAAGCTCCTTCTCACGAAGGAGCTTAAATATCAGTCTTGCTCTGGTTAGAGCAATTCTTGTAATTTCTTTTCGATTTTCTTCTGCGGAACCAGTCCCACAATCTGATGCATTACCTGTCCGTTTTTTATAAACAGCAGTGTAGGTATAGACATTACCTGATATTTTGATGCTACCTGTGGTGCTTCTTCAACATTCACTTTAGCTACTTTCATTGCTCCGGCGTGGGCGTCTGAAACGCTTTTCAG
>JAIOTM010000305.1 GCA_021106755.1 Candidatus Cloacimonadota bacterium
CCCACTCCTGTTCTGTTCCGGGTAAGTAACCGGGAGTGTCCACGAAGGTTATAATCGGAGTATTAAAAGCATCGCAGGTACGCACAAACCGGGCAATTTTATCCGAAGCATTTACATCAAGACAGCCTGCCAGCACTGCCGGCTGATTGCCAACTATTCCGACAACACGTCCGTTAAGACGACCATACCCGATAATAGCGTTGGGGGCGTATAATTGCAACGGCTCGAAGAAAACGCCATCATCCAGAATAGAGCAGACTACATCCCGCATATCGTATGGCTGACGGTCGTTATCCGGGATAATTTTCTCTAATTCGGGGCAAAGTCGGTTGCGGTCGTCGGAAGGCTCTAAAAAGGGAGGGTCTTCCATGTTATTGGAAGGTAAATAGCTTAGTAACTTCTTAATCTCGTCTAAAGCGTCTTCGTCAGACTCACAGGCAAAGTGTGCGCAACCGCTTTTCATGTTATGAGCTAACGCACCACCGAGTTCTTCGAAGGTTGTTTCTTCACCTGTAACGGTTTTAATAACGCTGGGTCCGGTAATAAACATATAGCTACTGTTCTTCACCATAAAGACGTAGTCTGTCATGGCAGGTGAGTAAACCGCACCACCCGCGCAAGGCCCCATAATTGCTGAAATCTGTGGGATAACACCCGATGAACGCGAGTTGCGAAAGAAAATATCGCCATAGCCGCGTAGCGAGTCGATTCCCTCTTCCACTCTGGCACCACCGGAATCGTTAATACCAATGCAGGGAACACCTGCTTTCATTGCCATATCCATTACTTTGACAATTTTACCCGCGTGTTTCTCGCCCAGCGAGCCACCCCGCGAAGTGAAATCCTGCGAATAAGCAAAAACCGGGCGTCCATTAACTAGTCCGTGCCCTGTAACAACGCCATCAGAAGGTATTTCGGTTATTGCCATATTAAAATTAGTAGAACGATGCTTTACAAAAAGGTCGATTTCGCGGAAAGTGCCAGCATCAAAGAGGATATCAAGACGCTCCCTTGCCGAAAGTTTTCCTTTCTCATGCTGTTTTGCGATTCGGGCTTCACCGCCCATTTGTTGTTCTTTCTGCTCCCGTTGTTTCAGGTCTGCCAGTTTTTCTTTAACTGTACTCATATATTACGCTCCAGACTTTTTTCGTTTATCGCAGGAAAAAACTGCGTCAATTATAGCAAATCCAAACAGCAGAAACGCGATGTAAAACGCAAGCTTTTTGTGAATTGGAGTGCTGGAAATATAAAATGCTTGACTCTGGCTCAATTTATGCTTGTTTCTGGAAGTAAGCTTTTTCAATAATTAATTGTGTTTCGGGAGGAGCTATGTTGAAGCGAATTTTTGCATTAGTTCTAACCTTTCTTGTCATTTCTGTTGGTCTTTTCGCAGACGGTGTCCCCTGCATCGGTTCCGGCACCGATGCCGATCCGTATCAGGTTGCATCTCTTGATAATCTGGAATGGCTTGGAGAAGACTATTCTTACTGGGAATCGCACTTTATCCAGACATGTGACATAAATGCTAGTGCAACAGAAAATTGGACTTATGGATGGCGTAGTATCGGGAATCCTCCATATATCGGACCAGATCACTGCCCGGAAGATTCACCCTTTAGAGGAACATATAATGGGCAGGGGTTTGTAATAGACAGCTTGTATTTCAGTGGACTTGGAGAATATATCGGCTTGTTCGGTGTAACCATAAATGCTACGATCCAGAACATTACTCTTACTAATCTGTATATATCTACAACAAAGCAAGCAGGTGGTTTAATTGGAAGTACAAACCATACAATTATCAACAACTGCCATGGCTCTGGCATTGTTAGTGGAACTGATTACAATATTGGTGGATTGATTGGCGAGTTAGAGTACGATTCCATACTCGACAATTGCTCTTTTAATGGATATGTCATTGGAAACATTGGAGTTGCCGGATTAACAGGAAAGATGATTGGTTCAGAAATAAGGAATAGCTACTTCAACGGAAGTGTAACAGGAAATGGAAAAATCGGTGGCATTGTAGGTTTTTTAACATACCATTCGAAAATCAGCAACAGTTATTACAATCTTGCCAATGTTCTTATAAATGGTGACCATGCCATTACTATTGGGGCAATGAATAATACTATGTATAATGTATGGGTAAACAATGGACTAACACTTTCGATAGACAATTATTTAACTAATAGTCAGGAGAATTATCTCATTTCTTCGGTTTCGGATTTCAGAATGTTACTTGCATTTGGTCAATCAACATCAACAAGATTCTTACTCACAGAAAACCTGGATCTGGTTAATGAAACAGATTTTTATATTCCTTATTTTGCAGGTGAATTTGATGCCGACGGGCATGTAATCAGTAATTTGAATATAGACCTTGAATCTGTTTCAAATGTTGGTTTGTTTGGTTATGCAAAAGATGCTACTATTGAGAATATAGGTGTGAGTAATCTTAATATAACAGGTGATTGGTACATTGGCGGTTTGTTGGGTTACTGTAGTTTCTCAACAATTAATCAATGCTTCAGTACTGGCACAATAAATGGTGATATTGTAGCTGGTTTGGCAGGAAGGATTGAAAATTCTACAATTATGAACTGCTATAGTTCGGTAGATGTAAACGCAACCGGATGGGCTGCTGGTTTTTTGAGTTATGGAGCGTATTCATTAATAGAAAACAGTTTTTGTACAGGTTCTGTTGCAATCGCTGGCACAGGCGACGTTCTGTATATACATCAGGGTGGATTTGCCAGCAACGGATTTTGGGATTTTGATATAGAGGGATGTTTTTGGGATTTAGAAACATCAAATCAACAGTCAAGTATTGGCGGAATAGGTCTTACAACCGCAGAAATGCAGGTAATGTCAACTTTTACAAATGCTGGTTGGGATTTTATTGATGAAACTGAAAACGGAACCGAGGACATCTGGGGGCTTAATCCTGAAGAAAATGATGGCTATCCATTCCTTGCCTGGCAACAGTTTACTCATGATCCACCACCAGCAACTAATGACTTCATAGTTGCTCCAACCATCACTCACCTTTCCGGTAACTACCCCAACCCGTTTAATCCAAACACAACAATAAACTTCAGTGTAAAGCCACGTGAGACTGCGGAGTTGGAAATATTCAACATAAAAGGGCAGCAAGTGAAAAATTTCGATAGCTTCAAAGCTGGCAATTATTCAGTTGAATGGAATGGGACTGACAACAACGGTAACAAGGTTGGCTCTGGCGTGTTTTTTTACCGATTGAAATCGGAATCTGTGGAGCAGGTTCGGAAGATGTTATTACTAAAATAATTTTCAATAGATAAGGAAGTCCTGTCTTCTTTTCTAAAGATGATACAACAAAAAAAGCGGAGACACGGTCAGGCAGTGTGAAAACAAAAGACGACCATAAAAAAAAGCTCAGAATAACATATAAAGTGTTGACA
>JAIOTM010000126.1 GCA_021106755.1 Candidatus Cloacimonadota bacterium
AAGGCGAAAGTCTAAGCAATATCTTCTCCGCCAATGAGTACCTGACCCGCATCAACCTGATGAAAGCCTATTTGTTTCCCGAATACGATACTCCTCTGCCTACGGGTAAGAATGTAACTGTTATCGGAGGCGGAAACGTGGCAATGGATTGCGCCAGAAACGCTCTCAGGACCGGAGCGAAAACAGTCAGCATAGTCTATCGGCGTTCAATGGCTGAACTTCCCGCACGTAACGAAGAAATTCATCACGCGGAGCAGGAAGGCATTATCTTCCGAATTCTCAACTCACCGGTAAAATACATCGGCGATAACCGTAACATGGTGAAAGCTATGGAATGTATAAAGATGGAACTCGGCGCGCCTGATGATTCAGGACGGCGGCGTCCTGTTCCAATCGAAGGCTCCAATTACATACTCGAAACAGACATGGTAATTGTCGCGGTTGGTACCGGACCTAATCCAACTATCTTCTCAACCGCAAAGGATATAGAATTGAATCGGCGTGGTTATATCGTCGTCAACGAAGAGACTATGGAAAGCTCAAAAGCAAACGTATATGCGGGGGGCGACATTGTTACCGGTGCCGCTACGGTTATTCTGGCAATGGGAGCCGGACGTACTGCTGCCAAGGCAATCCACAAACGCCTTTCAGGCGAAGAAATGTAATAACAGACATTTGAGAAATAGAAAAACTCCTGCCAAAAGGTGGGAGTTTTTTGATAATATTAGGTTTTTCTATTGCGTTTTTTGAAACAGAGTTATTAGCCAATAGGGTTGCTTCTGTTTGATAACAGTATTAACAGCATCCAGTACAAAACCAAATGGATGAGTTTTGAAGCTGACATCAAACTGTGTCTCACAGTCGGGGCAAACCGTGATTTTAGTACCCCAATGTCGCCAACTATAAGGTACTCCGAATTCCCACGGAACAATTTTGTGTCTTAATCGAATAAGTCGCGGATGATACCCACGAACAGCCATTCCTCCGCACTCAGTCATCTGAAGCTTGAATCCAGACAGTAGTGATTTCATGCTGGCACGATTAAATGAACGGAAATGATAGTTACGCGGGAAAATCAACCCGCAATCAGGGCACTGAACATGCTGACGAGCAACAGTTTCGTTAAATGGAACGGAAATCAACACATACTTCCGTGCAAGCCGGGCAATCTCATTAAGTGTGGCTCGGTATGTCTCTTCATCAAGATGCTCCAGAACTTCGCTGGAAAAAACCATGTCAGCAAAGTTATCTGCTAACGGAACTTCCGCGGAGGAAGCCTGCATTTTCGCGGTAGTTACCTGCTCTAATGCCACAGAGCTTATATCCACTCCGGTAACATCGAAATTTTCCCCCAATACATTTGTAATCGCGCCGTTACCGCAGCCGATATCGAGAATTGATTTTACATCAGAAGGAATTAAAGTCTTAATAATTTGAATTTTTCCAGCGAGAGATTCTGAAGTACACAAACCCCAGTCTGCCAGATTGTAATATTTGCTATCATCTCTTTTCATCGTTTCATTATTTTATTGATGATTTTCTCGTCAATAAGAGTTTATCAAATAATTCAGGAATACGTTGACGCCAGATGCTACTTGCTATTAAGCATACTTCATGGTACTAAAAAAGAAATTATTGATTCTTTCTTATTCCGATTTGCACAGAGACCCCCGTGTATGGCGGCAAATAAATATGTTCAAAGAAAGCTATAAGGTTATTGCCGCAGGATATCAGCATCCTGAACTGGAACCAGTGGAATTCATCAAGATTCACAAGAAACGACCAATGTGGTGGAAACTTATTTCGATGATTAGAGTTGTGTTGCACAAATATGAAACTTACTATTGGTCAACACCCATAATTCAGGAAACATTGAACAATCTACAGTCGATAAAGTTCGATGCAATAATTGCTAACGATATGAAAGCACTTCCAGTGGCAGTGAAACTGGCTGAAGAAAAGAAAGTACCCCTTCTTGCTGATATTCATGAATATAAACCACGTCATTATGACCACTTATGGTACTTCAGAGTATTTGAGAAACCATTTTGGATGCACATCGGCAAAAAATATCTTCCCATGGCAACAAAAAGAACCACAGTATGCGAAGGGCTGGCTAACGAGTTTTTTAAAGATTTTCAACAACCATTTGATGTTATTACTAACGCTCCCGATTATTATAATCTATCTCCCTCTGAAGTTGACTCTACATCTATCAGGATAATTCATCATGGAAGTCTGCACTCGCCAAGACCAATCGATGACATGATTTACCTTATGGATAATCTTGATTCTCGCTTCAGTTTAGACCTGATGATGTTGGAAAACGATATAAATGAATACAACAGAATTGTCCGTCTAACAAAATCCAGAAAAAATATCAGATTAATTGAACCTGTGCCAATGTTGGAAATACCTGAGAAAATCAATGACTACGATATTGGACTATTTATGCTACGTCCAAACTCGTTCAGTTATCGCATGGCTCTACCTAATAAATTGTTCGAGTTTGTTCAGGGGCGACTTATGACTGCTATATGGCCATCACCGGAAATGAAGAAAGTCGTGGATGAATATAATCTTGGTGCTGTATCAAATAATTTCTCTATTGAGAGTATGGCTATAGTGCTGAATAATTTAACCGCAGACCAGATAATGGAATATAAACAGAATGCACATAAATCGGCAAAAATCTTGAGCTATGATAGTAACCGGGAAAAAATGATTACGTGGCTTGAGGAATTATTAAAGTTATAGTTCTGCAATAAAAAGACGCTTTCTCCCACCCGCTTCAAGCTAAAGTTTATAAGGAAAATGTCGATTCAACAATATGCGAGAAAAAAGTATCCGGAGTAGCAATGAAAGACGCTGAAAAAAAACATGTTGAGGCATTTGATAAGATATATCTGAATATTCCGTGGATAAAGGACATCCTGCACGGCAAACACATCCATAACACCGAAGAGCTATTTGCCCACCTTCCCAAGCGCAATGCTGTCTATCGGGCACAGTTTAACCGGAATATCTTCGAAAATTTGCAGTTAGAAGACGGTCTTTCGATACTTGCGGTTGGTTCGCTGTACGGTTTCGATGAAAAAAACATAGTCGATTACTATCCGCAGTATAAGTTGAAATTATTCGGCATAGATATTTCCCGTGCTGGTATTTACATCGCTAATAAGAACCATCCGGTTGCTAAGTATAGCGTAGCTTATGCCGAAAAACTACCTTTCCCTGATAACTGTTTCGACAGAGTTTACTCTCGCGAAGTTCTGGAGCATGTTATCTCACCCGAAGATATGATGCGAGAGATTTACCGCGTTCTGAAACCCGGTGGAATAGCAGTTGTCACTACTCCAAACGCTGATTCCCTAGCAACTGAGCATGTTATCAAAAAAATCAATAAGCTACTCGGCACTCATATCTGGGAACATCCACAGGAATACAAAGACGATCACATGACAATCCCGGTGCTGAAGCGTTTATGCCGCTCCTTTCAGATTCGTAAAACCATTTATGACGGCAACTTTTATTTCCTTGACGCGGCTCTGAAAAATCACACGTTTGCTTATCTGCTTGTCCGTTTAACCGAGTTTCTGACAACAATGCCGCTTCTCAACCGTTTGTTCTGCGATCAAGTAAAATTTGTGCTGAAAAAAACAGATAGAAGCGGGGATACCTGTCCTGATGTTACTTTTACAGAACCGGAAACTGGTAATCCTGTTGATGAAAAAGGAGTTTGTGAAACATCCGGTAAAAAATACTGGGATGATGAAATCGGGGCATGTAATTTCATTGGAAATAACTCAAAGCTTGTATTCGAGGAGTCAGAAACAACTCTGGAAAGTAAGTTAGTTAAGCAGGACAGAGAAGTAAGGGGTTGGCGAAAAAGAGTCTGGTTTAGTGGTCTGACCTTATTCTACGCGGGTGTTTTTCTGGTAGTGCTTCCGTTAAGCATTCTTCTCAAGCTGGCAGACAAAAAGTAATTATTTGAAACAGTTTAGATAAACCAACCCTGAGCTTCCATCCGGCCGATTTCCTCTTCAACTTCGGCGACAATAAGCTCTATTGCTCTTGTTTGTAATCCCAGCCTGTTCAGACTTTTCTGGAAGGCATACTGGTTCAGACCTGGTACATCAGCATACCCAATTCCGCGTTTCTGACAGATATAATCGGAGAGAAATAGAATATTCGCGGTCTGCATAAATTCTCCTTCCGCTCCGACAGGATTATGGTGACAAACAGTCGCGAGAACCAGATCTTCGGGTAATTGCCAGTCTCGCAACACTATCTGGCCTACTTCGAGATGGTTAAATCCAAACACTTTAGCTTCCGCGAGAATGATGTTGTTGCGAGTTTTGGGCAACATAGCCAGCACTTGCTCAAATTCGAGAGAGCGGAATTGAGCTTCAACAATCAAGCCAATTTCGTGAAGTAAGCCAGCCGCGTAAAGGTTCTCTCCCCTATCCCGAAACTCTTGGCGCGCAATGGTTTTCGCACATAACGCCACAGCAACACTGTGTTTCCATAAGTTGGACTGCGAAAACCCGGAAGCAGTGGTAGTATCGCGAAACAACTCCGAAATCTTCTGGCTGAGTGCCAGTGATTTCACTTCATCATATCCAATACGTACAATCGCGATTTTAATCTCGCTGATATGACTGATTGACCCGTAATAAGCGGAGTTAGCCACCCGTAGAATCCGACTGCTCAGGGATGGGTCAAGTTCTATCACTTCGGTAAGTTTTCGCGCGTTGCTTCTTGGGTCGTTAATTATCCTGATAATCTCAATGATGCTGGATTTGAGCGAAGCCAGATTGGACGCGTTAACTTCTTTCAGAAGATTTTGTAGTTTGGACTCTTTTGTTTCAATCATAATTCCTTCCAGTTACGCAAGAACAGAGATTAT
>JAIOTM010000171.1 GCA_021106755.1 Candidatus Cloacimonadota bacterium
AAAGAGTGGTGAAGCCTGATAGAGCTACTTCAAATTGTCTGTTTTCGTAGCTTTGCACAGCAGTCTGGTAAAGTGCTTCGAGGTTTTCTGTTTGAGCAGTAAGCACACCGATGGAAATCATTACAAACAGTAGCAGTAATAAATGAAATTTCATTTTTTCAACCCCGCTCTGGTCAGAATTTCAATTGTTTTCTGCAACTCCTTGTAGTCAGCCTGCACAGAGCCGGAACCTCCCGGCATAAATCGGGCTTTGTTACAAATATCAACAAAGCTTTTCACCTGAACCACCGCCGCACGAGGGATAGCTGTGTTACCAAGGGCTTCTGTCAATGCTTCGGTTGTGCTTCCACGAGGAAGCTTCAGCTTATCCGCAATATAGTTGGCAAGTCCTGTCTGGGCGAACCCGTAGAATTGCCTGTCGCTACTTTTAACTGCCTCAGAAGCCTGACGTAGATATTTTTTCAGCACACGACCAGCCGCGCGGTGTCTCATGTACTCTACATCGCCACTCAACCGAGAACGCTCTTTAGCGTAAAACGCGGCAATGGGCATAGTTAACAGTGACAGCAGAAGAATCAGCCAGTAGAGCCACGAAGCGGAGTATATCTGGTAATCCGCCACATTGACAGTCTTAACGATAAATCCTATGTCGGCACCCTCCCGCATAACCTGGCTTTGTGCCACAGCGGTTGGAATGCTTATAAATTCACCGGGTGAAACATCTATTCTGTAGGTTTCGGTGCGAAGGATTTCATATTTCTCAAGTTTAGGGTCAAAGTAGGAGAATTCCAGAGCAGGGACTTCAAAGCTAGCTTCCTCTTGAGCAATTACAAGATACTTAATGCTTTTTGAACCTGAAAGAGTTCGTCCTTTGGTATTTGTATTTGTAGATACTTCGGGGTCTATAAAGCGCATGTGACTGATTTCCGGCAGGCGGGGCGCGTCGAAGTACTTAATATTACCGCTTCCGCGAATTGTGAGCGTGTAGGTGAAAGAGTCGCCAACCTTCATAACTTTATTGGAAATATTCGACACCATAGAGTAGTTTCCCACCGCACCGTTCCAGGATTCCGGTCTTCCGGTAAGCGGAAGCTCTTTAACCGTGATTTTACGTGCGTTACTCACAATGTTGTATTTGCGAGACCTGTCGAAATCAAAAAATCTCGCGGAGCGAATGATAACACTTACATCAAGCTTTAAGGGCGGAATTTTCAGGATGCCTGTCCGTGTTGGGATTAGCGAGACTTTTCGCAGGAGCATTTTATTGTAAACCAGACCGTTACGAGTTACTCTGTTAAAGTTTATCTGCTTGGCTGTTTATAGGTCTTCTTTCAGAAAACCATTGAACTGCGGTTCCACACCAAGTGACATATTTCCTAAATCCCATCGTGTAAACAGCGTATATGTTACAGTGATTGGCTCATCTTTATAGCAGGAGCGTTTAGAAACCACCGCTTCGATAAACAGGTTTTCATCAAGATTGGTAACTTCCGGTTGAGTTTGATTTCTTCCCCGCTGTTGTCGGGAGCGGGTTGGCGTTCGGGAAGGTGCAGACTGCTTTGAACCCGCAATAACTTCTACTGAGATTGGTTGAGTCCGGTAGGTTTCGCCCTTATACTTAATTGTAACAGGCGGAATTAATGAATGTCCAATAGCTTCGGGTTGTAGCGAGAAAACGTAGCTCTTCGTTACATTAGCGGTCATTTTTCCATTAATTATCTGATAAGATTGGCTGGATGAAGTACTGTAACCTCGGTTACGAAAGTTCTTGATAGCTGGTAATTGCGGTACAGACGCCTTGTCCGCGTTGTCCCCGCTCAGTTCAATTGTAAGTGAAAGATTATCTGCTTTGCCTATCTTTGTTTTATCCACAAACGCCCGAACTTCTAAGGAGATTAGCAACGATACCTGAATAAGCAGAAAAGCAATTATTGCAGAAATTTTTAAGTTCTTCATAGAATGCTTACCAGAACTTGCCCCTGGGTACTCCCTGAGGCGGTTGCTTTTGCTTTTTACGTTCCTGCTTTTCTTTCTGTAGTAGTGCCTGCAGGATTTTCTCAGCATCCTCTTTCTTCTGCTTCTCCCGCTTTAGCTCCTGTTGTTGCTTTTGCTGCTCCTGTTTCTGTTGTTTATCATCCTGTTTGCCCTGTTGTGGCTGTTGTTTATCTTCTTTTTCCTCATCCTTCTTATCATCGCTGTCCTTATTTTGCTTCTGTTGCTGATTTTGCTGACTCTGCATTAACCGCCGGGTCAACTCGAAATTATAGCGCGCGTCTTCGTTATGTGGGTCTGTAATAACGGAATTGCGGAAGCTGGCGAGAGCTTTGTTGTAGTCCTGTTGTTGGAAAAACACGTTCCCCAGATTCTGCCACGCGTTAGATTGTTGCTTGAATTTGCTGTTACGAAGTGCCATCTCGTACTGAGAAGCGGCGTTATCTAAATCTCCCTTCTTGTAACTGGCATTACCGAGATTGTAATGAAGCCTGCCGTCTTCGGGATAATCAATTGAGTTATCGCGGAACGACTGCTCCGCTTTTTCAAAATCTCCTTGCTCGTAAGATTTTATGGCTTTGAGATTTGTCAGTGCTTTTTCGTAGGTAAGTACATCGGCTGAAATTAGTCCGCTAAACGCGAGAAATATTATTAAAATGAATGAATATCTCATCGTCAATCCTTTCGCTCCCCGGAAGAGAGTACCCGTTGAAACTTTACTTTCTTTGAAACATTGATTGCCGATTCCGCGAGTAACAAGAGCAGAGCCAGCAACAGAAAATAATGATACTGCTCTTTATATCTCACAAACTCACGTGAGTCAAATTTCTTTTTTTCTAATTGGTTTATATTCGTAAGTATCTCGAATATCTCTGCCTGATGAGGTGTTACAGGATAGAACCTGCCACCGCCAATAGCGGCAATCCGGCTCAGAGTTGCCACATCTAATTTTGTCAGAACAATATTTCCCTGATTGTCCTTGGCATACTCCATTCCGCCACCCGGTTTACGGATTGGTATGGTGGAACCTTCGGGAGAACCAACCCCCAGCGTGTAGATAAGGACCCCGGATTTGGCAATTTCTTCAGCAGCTTTAATAGCACCAGCTTCAAGGTCTTCTCCATCGCTGATTAATATCATAACCTTGTATTTATCTTTCTCAGCGAACATCTTACTACCTTTGACAAGCGCGCCACCAATATCTGTTCCGTAAGCACTAAGCGACTCAGTATCCAATAGATGTAGAAAGAGCTTTGCCGCTCCGTAATCATCGGTGAGAGGGGATTGCACAAAGCTACGTCCGGCAAAAGAAACTATGCCGATTCTATCACCTTTCAACTGGTCGATAAACAGAGAAATCTGGTCTTTTGCCCGCTCTAATCTGCTGGGCTGAATATCCTCAGCGTCCATGCTCTTGGAAACATCTATGCAAACAACAATGTCAAGTCCCTCTTTTTTTACAGTCAGCATCTCTTTACCCCACTGAGGGCGAGCAACCGCGATAATTACAAAAAAAAGAGAGCCGATAAGTATTACATTCCGCAAATTCCAGTGAAACGCGGAAAATTCCTGCATGAAGAACTGGAAAAACCGGGTTTCTGCAAAGTTTGTGAAACGTTTGCGACGGTAGTATCCGGTAAAACCAACGAGAACCAGCAAGACTGGAATCAGTAGCAACAGTATTAAAACATAAGGATTACCCCAGCGCATCATGTACTCCTAAGGAAGTTCCTGCCGGAACATTATCCGCATTACAGTCTGACCAACAACAAGTAGCAGTGCCAGCCAGAGAAAGTAGATGAACAACTCATTATATTCGTAATAATGCCTTACTTTTATCTCCGAGCGTTCCATCTCGTCTATCTGATTGATTATAGCAGTTAGTTCTTCGGTGCTTTGTGCCCGACGCGCGTAGCGAGTGCCGGTAATTTGTGCGATTTTATTGAGTGTTACCATGTCGATTGGTATTACCTGCTTACTATAACGCTGTCGTCCAAAAGCATCAATATAAGGAAAGTCCACGGGACCTTCTTTGCCTACTCCGATTGTATAAACCTTTATCCCGTAGGTTTCAGCCATCTCTGCCGCTGTCAACGGCTGTATCTCGCCAGTGTTGTTGCGTCCATCGGTTATTAAAATTATCACTTTAGACTTAGCATCCGATTGGCTCAATCGTGCTACTGACATGGCAAGTCCATTACCAATTGCCGTGCCCTGAGCGTCTTCATCAACTTCGATAGATTCCATAATTTTGTTGAGAATATTGTAGTCGAGGGTAAGCGGACACTGAGTAAACGCCGACTCGGAAAAGATAACAATGCCTATGCGGTCGTTCTCACGCTGTTCAATAAAGTCTGAGGCAACCCGCTTGGAAGCTTCTAACCTGTTTTTGGGGCGAAGATCAACTGCTTTCATGCTTCCACTTACATCTATCGCCAGTACAATATCAATACCTCTGCCGCTTATTTCCTTATGCTTATTAGCAAGGCGTGGACGCGCAATTGCTATTACCAGAAGTATGATAGTAAGTCCTCGCAAAACAACAGGCAACCACCGCCACCAGGACGAATGTTTTGCGACTTGCTTTAACAGCGAAACTTCGGGGAAAATTAAAAACACCCGCCGTTTGCCAAAGATTTCGTAAACAAGCCACGGGGCAAGCACCAGTAGCAACCATAACCAGCGAGGATGTGCGAACTCAAGCATTATTCTGTGTCACCTGCTATGCTTATTTTTTGGAGAAATTGTTTTAGTGGTTTTAGGTTATCGTGTTCTAAATTGTAGGCGTTGTTTTCTAAAGCATATTGAAGAGAAGCTTTAATTCCAGTTTTTTTTCTTTCTTCTTGAGTAAGGCAATCCCAACACTGATAGATGTATGTTGCATTTTTAATAATTTCTGTTTCAGAAATTTCTTTTCCAGATTTTTCTACACACTGTAACCAACTTGTTTTAAAACATTCGGCATGAGGTGCTTTTTTTGCTCTAATGGAGTGCAACATCTTGTCCAGATTTCCAGGCATAAGAAAGTAAAAAAGTTGAAATGTATAACTCTCGACTTGCACTTCAATTGCAGAATTTTGTGCCCCAAGTTTTACTGGATGATTAAAGGTATTCTCTAATGCGTTTTGAATAAATTCCTTTCGCTCCTTTTCGGACTTATTATCACTATCAATTAGTATTGCCAAGACTTTGTGCCTTCGGTCAACAAAATCTCCTCTTAGAGATTGAAAATTCATTCCAAGATTTCCCTGCCCTTCCATCTCTTTTACTTCTATACAATTAACACCTTTTAACGAAATTATCTTTTTAAGAAAAGTTTCATCTCCAATGCCTTCCACCATCAATTTTACTGCTTTATATGACATACTCACCCCCGAAAATTGAAATCATTTCTAAGTTGGTAGTCCAGTAATTCAACATCTATGTTATCAGCAAATGTTTTGCTTTCTTCTTCAACCCGGTAGAGCTTAAAATACGCCCCGCGAGAAACATCCTCTTCTTTCTTCCTCTGCTCGTTAAATGCCTCAATACACTCTTTGGAGTGAGTAGTGGCAAAAACCTGACAATTGTATTCTTTGCTGAGCTTGAAAATTGTTTCCCAAAGATGTGGTAGCTTTGTGTAGTGGATGCCGTTTTCTATTTCATCTACAAATATTGCTTTGTCTTTGTTGAGAACAATTCCAATAAAAACAGCGAAAAATCTGCTAATTCCTTCTCCAAAATAGCTAAGACTCATGTAATCTCTTGAATCTCCGTATCTTATTTTTAGTTGATCACCGATGACTTTCACTTTTGAAATATTAGAATCAATTATTTTAAGAGCTTTAGTCACTTTGTCCTCAAGATCATTCTCTTGAATAAAATCAAATTGCTCTTTCACAAGTACACTCAGAGGTGCTATAGAAGATATAAAATGTGAAGAATTGTGATACGGGAAATCCTTTACAATTTTCTCTACAAAATTGTGAGAGGATGTATGACTGAACGCTTTTAAAGATTTTAGAGCATTTAGAACATTTTCATTAAATATAGTAACAATTTTATCTTTTAAACTATGAATTGCATAATCATTAATTTGTGAGATATTCAATCTTTGACTTTCAATTTTAGGATTATCTATTGAAAGAATTTTCACTACAGAGAAATCAATGGAATCACCATTGCTACGATCGAAGTAAATTTTGATAACATTTGATGAACTTGATTGAGAGCAGAATATCATATTTTGGTGAGTTTTAAAATGTCTGTGCCCCAGCTTTC
>JAIOTM010000268.1 GCA_021106755.1 Candidatus Cloacimonadota bacterium
AGTCTTCACAGGTGGCTTGTACTCAAGCCGGAAGGTTTCTTCAAGATATTCACCTGTCTGATAGCGGCTTGGTATTAGGCACTGATAGTAATCAAATACTTTATAATAATTACTCATAATTCCGTGCTTACGAAGAAGTTATCCCAACATGGTCTTACAATGTACTTTGTTGTGCAGGTTCTTCCGGCGGGTTTACTTTTTGGTAAATCTGCAATAATCCAAACCAGACAACAATTCCAGTTAACGGTAACCAGAGCGGTATTCTTCCACCTTCAGCAAGATTCTTCAATAGCGGAATTTTATCGCCATAGTTCATAATCAAAACTATCGTAGCATTGTTCACAAAGTGTGCCAGCATAGCTATCACAAAACTGCCGGAACTCACCGCAAGATAACCTATCCATACTCCCGAAATAAACGCCGGTAAGAACTGAAACGGATTTAGATGAAACGCAGCGAAAAGAAAAGCCGCAGTGAAAATCGCAGGCCATTTACCATATTTTTTGAACACATTGAGGAAATAACCGCGGAACATCAATTCCTCGAAAATAGCTGGCATTACTGCAATAACTATTAGTCCCATCAGCGGACTGAACGAATTCATAAGACCACTCATCGCCTCAATAAAATTCTCCGATATAGGATAGAATATATTTATTAACTCGCCAATTTTTGCCACTACGAGAAATACCGGAATTCCCATCAGTATTGTCAGAAGGTAGTTAACTGGTCTGGTTTTTCTGATAGGGAGAAACTCTTTCAGGTTTATCTTGCCAATGCGGAATAGTAGCCATACCGGAAGAAAAATCAATAGCACCTGACTGAGCATAATACCTTTTTGGGGATTATTTGCCGTGAGTTTTGAGGCTACATAGTATTGTAACAATATTGCAATAAAATAGAATACGATAGCAAATCCGGGCTGAAGAATGTTTGTCCTGTTCTTTCCCCAGAATTTGACGCTCTTTTCGGCTTCAATTCGGAACAGAATTGATTCGCTGTTGAAGAATTTTACAACAACCCAGACAACCAGCACATCTAACGCGACGATAGATCCCATAGCTGTAGCGAAGTGACCCCATACTAATTGATCCATCATTATCTGCTTAAAGAGCAGAGCAATATTCAGTATCGGAATCACTGCGGCGATGTAGTTCAACTCAATTCCCGGCATCATAGACATCATTCCCATCATAATAGTTACCATCATAATAGGCATAAACAGCATACCAGCTTCGCGGGTATTACGAGCGTAAGCCGAAACTGCCAGCAGTAAACCAGATACCATAGTTATCAGAGGAATCATTGAAATAAGCACTAACAAAAAGGCTCCAGCCGGCATCTGCATCCCGGTCAGATTCATCCCCGCGTTAGACATCATGTGCTTAAACGAAATATACATAGAAAAAATATTGAGTACGACAGCAAAAGATGTAATAGTTGCCACAGTGAGATATTTTCCTACCACCAGTTCGTTTCGATTTGCTCCACTAACGAGAAGCGTTTCTAACGTACCTCTCTCTTTTTCTCCCGCGATTATATCGGTGGCGATTCCACCGGCACTGCTTACTGTCAACAGTAACAGGAAATAGGGTAGTAAACGCCCTAATAATGAGCCGAACATCTTCTGACTCGTGGCAATGTTAGTACTGATAATCGCTATGCCTTGAGTTATATCAGGTGAGATTTCCATTTCAACCAGTCGTTTCTCAATAATCACTTTTTCGGCAGTGTGCAATACTCCTCTGACTTTATCCCAGGCTTTCTCGCTTTTCTCGCTGGAGCGATCATAACTGACTTCTACTTTTAATAATTCAATGCCGGAAGCAGTTGTTGAATCTGAGAGAGTGATAAGAGCACGGATATGCCCGTCTTTTATCATCTGAACTGTATCTATAGGTTCCGC
Source organism: Candidatus Cloacimonadota bacterium (assembly GCA_021106755.1). Lineage (GTDB taxonomy): Bacteria > Cloacimonadota > Cloacimonadia > Cloacimonadales > JAIOQZ01 > JAIOTM01. The sequence goes on from JAIOTM010000268.1 coordinate 1,907, forward strand.
ACCCATGGCGGCAGCTTCGGCTTCCATTTCGGCGGTCTGCTCTTCGCGGGGGTAAACTTCAAAATCCTGATTTGCGTAGAAATCTTTACGTATCGTCTTTCCGGTTTCTCTGAGAGAATTATTCACAACATAAACTGGTGCGATAGCTCGTGACAGCTTCTTCTCCTGCCGGATTGTCAGCGATGAAAATCCCACAATTAATAGCGGATAGAGTACAATAGGCAGTAAGATGGAGGTAATTACAGTTCTGCGATCACGCACCATATCTAGTAGCTCTTTTTTATATACGATAGATACTTTATGCCAGTTCATCTGCTACTCCTTCTGCCTTCAGCTTATCTACATAGTAAACGAAGATATCGTCCAGATCGTTAAGATCTGTTTCCGCTCGTAACTCGTCTAAAGTTCCTTGAGTAAGCAGTTTTCCTGCGTGTATCATTACTACCCGGTCTGCAATGCGTTCCGCTTCCCGCATAATGTGGGTTGTAAACAGTACACTTTTCCCATCATCCCGACATTTACGCACAAAAGATACTATGTTTTTCGCGGTGAGAATATCTAATCCCGAAGTTGGTTCATCGAAAATCATTACTGGTGGGTCGTGAACTATAGAACGGGCAATAGAAACTTTTTGCTTCATGCCTGTTGAGAGGAAATCCACTTTGCGGTCTAAAAATTCTTCCATACTTAAAAATCCGGCAACTTCTTCGATTCGCTCGGTAATTTTCGCGTCTGGCACATCGTAGAGACGTCCGAAATACGTGATTGTCTCTCTTGCTGTAAGACGTGCGTAAAGACCAGTATCTCCAGAGAGAAATCCCATATTTTTTCTTACTTTTTGTGGTTCACTATAAATATCATAGCCTTCCACGGTTGCCGCTCCACCAGTTGGTTTCAATACTGTGGATAACATTCTCAGAGTGGTAGTTTTTCCTGCCCCGTTAACACCAAGCAGTGCGACTATCTCCCCCTTATTAACAGTAAAGCTCAATCCATCAACCGCGGCAAAGGTCTCACCACCTTTCTTTTTGAACTCTTTTGTGAGATTGCTTACTTCAATCATAGTTTACTCCATTTACTTGTTACAGTTTCTTCATTATCTATTTCGGCTCTGTCGGAGTTGGCTCATAGCCGGGGATTTCCCATTTTCTCGCCAAAGGCAGGTACAATAATTCTGACAGCGAGAAAATGAAACTTATTACGAGATTCAGTGCCAGCCCGAACTTGAAAAATCGCCAGAGCATACCTTTGGGGAATCCACTAACCACCATGTAGCCAACCCCGAATATCAGCATATAACCCATAGCTGTCAGTAACGAGAAAAACAGGTTCTTCATCATAGATAAAGAAGAAGACATCCACATTTCTCTGATAATCAGTGACAGGAAAACAAAATAGATGGGCATAGTGTATGCCCAGGGATAGGCATCTCCGACATAGCGTTGCAGACCAATGCCAAAAGCAATACCAAGCAACAGGCTTGCACCTATAACAAGATACCGCCCCAGCAAATTTATCAGAAAATAAATCAGCACGGCGAGTAGTGGTAGCCATGTCAGTTGGAGAGCATCAATATCTAAGCTGAACAACTCAATATTCAGCAACTTACTCATGAGAGCCAGCACTACTGCCGCAATTACCAGCAATATCAATAGCATCAACGCGAAAAACATGATTTGTTTCATTTTACCAGCCTTAGTTAATAAATATCCAGCGAATCCCTGTATTCAGGTGCATTGCCGCCGGGATAACGTCATACAAGTTTACTTCGTTGGTTAGATTATGCGCGTCTAACCGAATCTGGAAATGCTCTGTAATCTGAATAGCAAACCAGGCGTTAAGATATTTGGTTTCCGGCACAGACAACAATTCCGGTGCGTGATAAACCCCGCAATAATGGAACTCCGCACCGCATTTCAACATGTTGTTATGTTCCAGCATATAGTTTATTTCCGGGGCGACTACATGTTGCAATCTCGGTAGATTGAATAACACGCCCGTACTGATGAAATTTGATTCTCCCGTTAGTTTCATTCTGATTCTTCCAATGCTATAAACTGTTGTACCAGCTAAACCAGAAATCCAGTAAGTTTCTTTGACAGATGCGGATAGAGTGGCTCCTTCTGAAAGCTCGAAATCCTGCTCTGTTTTTCGTTGCCCGACGTTTAATGTGAGTTCTAACCAGGAAAATTGTAACTCTAATCCCCCTGTCGCTTCCTGATGCACTTCCCGCAGAGACTGTTTCTTGTATTTCTCGTGCTTGTAGCGGTGTCTGGCATCCGCGCGCAATTTCAGGTTTTCTGTCAGTTTCCATCCAATGTAAGTTGCGAGATAAGGAGTGTTTTTCACTCCTCCGAGATAACTCATTTGCAATTGTAGTTTACCGGGCTGAACTCCCGCTTCGGCGTACAGGTTGTAGCAAGGATTGGCATCGATAGAGACGTCCGTCTGAATCCCACCATTGAAGCTGAAAATCCCGATATTATGTTGCTTGCGTAGAAATAACGCGTGGTGAGTCTGCTCAATTGTTGAAATTGACTGGAAACCGGATGAGTATTTATCCTGTCGCAGGCGATAGGAAACTTCAAACTCTCTGCCAGACCACGAGAATTGATGCTCCTTAATTTCTTCATCTATCGCACCAAATGAGGTTGCGGGGCGATATAGCAAGCTGAGTGCTCTTGCAGGAATTTCGTGCCGCAAAAGACTACTGTGGTAACGGAAATTGCCAATATTGCTTTCGTAAAGCGATTCAAAGAGAAAATCACCGACTTTCTCATTTACGCCAAGCCAGTTGCCTTCGTAGCCAGCATAATCAAAGCGTCCCGACCAGCCTTTCACATTCAGCAAGTATCCTTTTCTAAGTGAAAGAATCGCGTAGTTCATGTTTCTGTCACCTGTTCCCAGAAAGGTTCGGCTATAGGCTACAGGTAAAGAGTAAACTTCCCGCTTAAAGCGTAAGTAACCGGAATCGTCTTCGATATTATAGAAAATTCGCCAGTTTTGCCGATAATGAAAATCTGTGATATAAGAAGCTCTCTCGTAAAAGCCACTACGGATTACAGTTTCCGGTATCGAATTAATTCCAAAGAGATGGTTGTTTTCCTTCTGAATACCAGTTTCAGGTTTTTCTGCCAACCAACGTTCTTTCTCAGCTTTTATATATTCAGTCGCGTTTTTTTTCAGTTCCAGTCGCCAGATTTTCAACGAGTCTGCCTCGGCGGAAAGCCGCTCAGAAGCTTCTTCATCAGATTCAGTTTTCTGCTTACCAAACTCAATAGTAACGTTCAACTCGGCTGTCTGGGCTATTCCCTCAAGAAAAACAGGCGCGAAACTCCACTCGCGAATAGAATTCATGGCAAGAGAGTCTAACCAGCCGGCAGATCGCTCTATCCTGATATTACCTACTGTGCTGTCGGGCAGGATTTCAACTTTGTAGCGACCTGATGCTGCGAGAGTAGCAACATCCACAGAGTCGGGTAATGCAGGTTCAAGCCTCTGTAAAATCCGGGCGGGAATAAATTCCTGTGAATTCAGAACCGTGCAGGTAAGAATTAAGATAAGAAACAGGATGACGCGGAATATGGTCATATCAGCTTAACCAGTGGTGCTTCAGGTACCAGCGGTAGGTTAGAAGTAATGTCCGGCTGATGTTTGATTGATTACGAAAGCCAAGAACACGCTCTGCTTTTTCGGTGTTAACCCGCCAGTTATTGCTTTCAAAATCTTTCAGATTGGCTTTGCTATATCTGTTGCCGCTGAGAAGAGTTATTAGCTTTTCTGCGAATGAGACTACCCGGATTGCTTCTTGCGGGAGCGTAATCCCGATGTACGGTTTTCCCAGTGCCGCTGAAAGCCGATTAAATAGCTCCGATTGCGAAAACGATTCCCCCAGCGCGGTATTGAAAACCTCATTTGACGCGGCAGGATTATTTATCGCTGATTCGACTGACCGGGCGAGTTCTTTTATGTAAGTAAGGCAAAACCGTTTCTCTGTTCCGAAAGAGACGCAAATACCTTTGTACATCATCCGAAAATAGTGCAGGAAATGCTTATCTCCAGAGCCATATAACGCGGCAGGACGTATAATTGTCCACGGATGTCGGGATTCGCTTCTGACAATCTGCTCCATTTCAAGCTTCATTTTACCGTAAGCGGAAACTGGTGTTTCTTTCTCATCTTCGGTTTTGGCTACGTTTGTTTTTGAGGGTCCCGCCGCCGATTGATTGCTTATCAGGACTAACCTGCCAGAGCTCGCGGAGTTGTTGTAAAGCTTTGTAAGCTTTCGAATCTGCCCACAGTTTTTTCGATTATCAGAAACAGCGTGCTCAGCTTCCGTTACTTCAGAGTTACAGATGAGAATATCGCAGTCCGCGAGAATTTTACTCAATCCGGCCGAATCA
>JAIOTM010000340.1 GCA_021106755.1 Candidatus Cloacimonadota bacterium
AATATATTCGTAAGCTCCGTAAGACATCGCTTCGGCGGCACTTTCGCCTCCCCCATAAGCGGTCAGCAAAACGGTATCCGTTTCAGGAGAGTTTTCGCTCGCGAAGCGGATAACATCCAGCCCCGATTTTCCAGGCATTTGCAGGTCTGTAAAGATAAGGTCATAGTTAGTTTCGCGAATTTTCGCGATTGCCTCTTCCCCATTTACAGCAATATCAATGCGGCAGTTCTCATATTCCCGGGTAGTATAGAAAAAATTCGCTATGAAATCCCGGATTAATGGCTCGTCGTCAACGATTAAAATCTTCTTTTTCATAAGTCTCATATAGTGGTAGGGTTATTGTAAATGTCGTACCTTTGCCAAGCTCTGATTTCACCGAAATATCTCCCCGGTGAAGCTGGATTATTTTCTTACAAATCGCTAGTCCAAGCCCATTTCCAGTTTCTTTTGTAGTGAAAAACGGGTTGAACAGCTTCTCTAGGTTCTCCTCCGGGATTCCCGATCCCGTGTCCGTAATCTCTATGTCAATCATACTGAATAAACGTAAAAGCTCTTCTTTCTCCTCCTCTTCCAGTATGTCGCTCATGTGTAACGGGATGCTCGCTTTTGTGCTGATGCTTATCACTCCTGACTCTTCAATCGCTTCCCAGGAGTTTTTGAGCAGATTCATCATTATTTGCTGGAACAACTGTGTGTCAAGGTTTACATGGTAGTCAGTTTCCGAAAAGCAGCTTCTCAAGTCCACCTTTTTATCACTCCCTGAAACGCTCATGCAAAATAATTCGAAAACGTCCCGTAAAACATCCTGCAGAACTACTTTTGCTGGTTTCAACTGACGGGGTCGGGTGTAGGTAAGCAGGTTGGATACAATGCTGTTTAGACGGGAAACACCTTCAATAATCGGTTTCAATAATTTTCGACGGGGATCATCCTGCTCCATCTGTCTGTTAAGAAGTCCGGCAAACCCACCAATGCCACCGAGTGGATTACGAATTTCATGGGCGACACTTGCCGCCATTTCGCCAAGTGCGGCAAGCGTTTCAATATGTCTAATCCGCTCCTGTAGCTTTTTGATTTCGGAGATGTCGTTAAACGCTTCCACGACACCCGCGACCTCATTATCCACGCTATAAACAATAGTTATGCTGTATTCAATCTCTATTGCCCTGTCACCAATTTTCAGTACTTTGCGTCTGTGAAAAGATTCCTTCCCTGTAGTCAGTGCGTACATGGCAGATTGTTTTGGGGTTTGCCCGGTAAATACCTTCTGGTAGCTACGTCCCAGAATCTCCACTTTCCTGTATCCTGTAATTTCTTCAGCAGCTTTGTTAAATACTGTAATCACGCCTGATTTATCGACCGCGAGGACTCCGGTATAGATATTTTCAAGAATACTGTGCAGAAATGTTTTTATGTTTTCGCCTTCAATAACCCGTTTTTCCAGACTTGTTTGCTCTTTAGTGTAATTGTCTAAGCGTGTCGTTAAAGTGCGGTGTTTTTCCTTTAATTCATTAAGGTTCTCTTTGAATTCCGGTAAAAGTTCCAGAATTTTCTGCCGCAGGTCTCGCGGCTGTAAATTGTATCCTCTTGTGTCAGACATCTCTGTCTTTCAGCAGTTCATCTTTTTTCCGGCAATACTCCGCGTGACTGATAATTCCATCAGTCTGCATTTGTTCCAGCTTCTGTAGTTTTTCGTTGAGAGCAGTCTCTCTCGCTTCTCTGGTCTGGGATTTGTACTTACTGGCAACTGCTGTACTGTTTTTCTCTTTAATAGAGTGCTTTCGCGGTACTGGTTTTAAGACATAATCAGCAGTTGGGTTTGCTTGCGGTTCAGCAGACTCCTCATCACCAGATTCAGACTGTTTCTCTAACTCTTCAATCCGTTGCTTCAACTTAATATTTTCGTACTCCAGATCAAGAGTCTCCAGATGTCGTTGGATGAGCATATTCATATCATCAAGCCGGAATGGTTTTACAATATATTCAGCCGCACCGAATTTTATCGCCTGAATTGCTGAATTCAGGCTGGGATAACCTGTCATAATAAGAACAATAGAGTTGGGCGCGATTTTTTTTAGTTTTTCAGTAAGTTCAAGTCCGCTCATACCCGACATCTTAATGTCCACCAATGCTATTTGAAATCGCTGTTTCACGGCGATTTCAACAGCTTTCTCTCCACTGGAAGCAAGAAATACATCGTATCCCTGCCGAGTCAGATAATCGTAGAGAACATCCCGGAGAAGCAGTTCATCATCCACAACGAGAATTGTAGGTTTCATCTTCCCCGCCTGTTATTCGTAGTCGAGTAGTATTGTCAGCGTTTCTCCACAACTGCATGTAACTTTGATGGATGTGATAACACCCATTTCATTCTTAGTCACATCAATTACAGGTTGCAATACCTGTTCTACATCAGCACCCGGATTCACTTCCACATCTTCGGGAGTAATCTGTGCCTGTTTGATAATTTTCGGAATCTTAGCTATTTGTTGTGGTATATTGACTGTATTTTTGTTTTCAATAGTATAATTAGTTATAACTTTTTTTTTTTGCATGCTCCACTCTAATTGAAGACTTTTAGTATCGCCTGCCGTAGAGAGTTAAGCGAGAAAGGCTTCAACAAATAGCCATCGGCTTTTGTCGTCAGACTCTCTTCCTGGGCTTTGGAAGGTTGATAACCTGTCATGAGAATAACTGGAAGATCAGGTAAATATGTTTTAATTGCTTTCAGAAGTTTCAAGCCGTTCATTTTTGGCATACGGATATCCGAAATAATTAAATCAAACGACGTTTTGCTACAGGCAACTATTGCTTCCTCACCGTTACTAACCTCTACAACACTGTAACCTAATGTTTGCAAAAACTCCGAGATTATTTCCCGAATGCTTTCTTCATCATCAACAACAAGTATATTCTTGGTCATATTCTTTCCTTTTCCAGATATGCCTATAACAGCTTATCGCATCTTCTACTTCACTACTTTTCTGTCAATTATATTTTTCTGATTACTAAGGGATTTCATTACGAAAACAGATCATCAATTTCATCCTGAGATGTAGGTTCGTCGTCGTCTTCATCGTCTGTTTTCTTCTTTTCTTTACTTACTCCAGATTTCACATCAGAAAACAAAGCGTCAATATCGGTCTCTTTATCATTGGTTGGGTCTGGTATTTCTACACTCTCGTCTCCTTTGTGAAACATCTCGTCTATAGCTGCCTGAACATCAGCTTGATCCCGGAATGTTGCGTCAGGATTGAACGTTTTCTCGTCAACATCCAAAAGAGCACTGCTTTTAACTGTAGATTCGCTATCGAAGTCACTAAACATATCAGAAACAGATCTCAGTGTTTTTTCTGTGTCAGCAAGAAGAGCATAAGCGGCAGCTATCTGTTGAGCAGTTATATCCTGAAACTGAAGATAGTCTATAATCGTAAATGCCGTTTCCTGATTCGCCTGAATCATTTTAATCAGTTGACTAAAATCGTCTTCTATACAACTCTGAGTTTTAAACTTGGATTTAACAGACTGGATTAACTCAATTATTTTCTCCTGTTCTATATCCAGACTCTCAGCTGCGTCGAGTATCTTGTTTGTTGCTTCTTCGGTAGTTGAGGTTACCTTCTGAAGTTGAACACCTGTTTTCTTTATAAGTCCATCCACACTCTTTTTCAGTTCGGAACGGCTGGATTGGATAGACCGGATAACCATTTGAATCAACTGCTGACTTTTTTCGAGAGTTCCGGGAAGATTATTAATCAGCTTCCGAACTTCTGTCATTTGAGACATTGCCTGTTCAAAGCTCTTAGGAGCTTTGGAAGATTCCTTTTCTTCAAAGAATCCCGAAACTTCCAGAATCAATTCCTTTATTCTTTCTAAAACTGGCATAATGCCTTTTACTTCGTTACTAATTTGCATCAAACAGCTCCTAATTTACTTAAAATCATATCAATTTTCTGTTTCATCGTTTCCGGGGTAAACGGTTTGACAACATAGTTATTTACACCCGCTTTCATTGCTTCAATAATATCATCTTTAACGCTTCTCGTAGTTACCATCAAAATTGGCAGGTGTTTAAACTCGGCAGAGCTACGTATAGTCTGCACAAACTCCAGCCCATCCATAGTCGGCATATTCCAGTCTGTTATAATGAAATTAATGCCTGGAATTGTTCGTAACTTATCAAGTGCTGTCTGCCCATGATCGGCATCTTCAATTGATCTGTACCCCAGGCGTTTGAGTGTGTTTGTCACAATTCTTCTCATCGTGGGAGAGTCATCAACGATAAGAAATTTCAAATCT
>JAIOTM010000084.1 GCA_021106755.1 Candidatus Cloacimonadota bacterium
AATGTTTCAACTTGCTCTACTAACGTATTGATAAGTATGTCTTTCTGTTTTAATATCTCTTTCAGATTCTTCTCGCTCATACCTTGAACCATCCTTCCTCTTCCATATGTTCAATATCTTCGATTACCTCCGCTGTAATAACTTCTGCTGATCTATGAGATATTTTAAGGTTATCAAGAGAAAGCTGATAATTTGTATCAAGATAGCTTTTTTCGTCAACAAATCCAATATTTTCCTGCATACATGCAAAATCTGCTATGAAAATTACTCCAGAAAGAATCTCTTTACTCTCTTTTTTAAGGAAAGGCTGGTGATGTAAACGGATTGCGTTATGAATATCGTCAGGTAAACCCCAACCGCTAATCAGTTCTGCTCCAATCTCCGCGTGAGTAAAGGATAATGCTTCAACTTCCTTGTCTGTGAATGATTCGTCACTCTTGATAATCATTTCAAACTCATCCTGTAGAAACTGATTAATAACTATAATACCAATGTCGTGTAGCAATCCTGCAGCGTAAGCGTTTCCGCCGGATAACCTTAATTCCTGTCTGTAAACCTTTTGACTGAATATAGCTACGGCTATGCTGTGCTTCCATAAATCGCACATATTAAACCTTGCGTTTCCACAGCTATTAGCAAATATCTCCCATACTTTTTGACTGAGGGCAAGTGTTTTTACTTCTTCTTGACCGATTCGAATAATAGCTTCCTTAATTGATTCAATTTTCCTTCGTGAGCCGTAGTAGGAAGAGTTAGCGATGCGCATGATTCTGCTACTTAAAGGCGGGTCCTTTTCTATATTCTCAGCAAGAAGGCGCGCATTTACTTGAGGATCGCTAAAAGCTTTCAATATCGCGAATAAGCTTGTTCTTATCGAAGATATTTCAGTTTGATTTACCAATATAATCAAGTCTGACATTGTCATACAATTACCACCATTATAATCATATTATATAATATCTATTCGGCTTATAGATGTCAATAAAAATAGTCAGTTTAGTTAGGCGGTTGCAAAATAGTTGCTGTATTGTTCTTCTTTGACGTAGTTTACGGGATAGGTAGTCAGAGTCATGTTAAAACACTATCAAATTATTGACACAGGTGGGTCTGTCGTTAGTTTGACGCGAAAGGATAACCAATGAATGCAGGATTGTATGTAGTCGCGGTTCCCATTGGGAATAAAGAAGATATTACTCTAAGGGCACTCGATACCCTTAAAAATGCAGACTTTGTAATTATGGAAGAGAGGAAAAGCGGTTGTGCCCTGCTCCGAAGCTATGGCATTACAAAAGAATTTGTTTTACTCAATGAACACAATGAAAAGGAAGATACGAGACCACTTCTCAGACGCTTGATTGAAGAACAGTCTGCTGTCGTACTTATCAGCGATGCTGGAACTCCCTTATTTGCTGATCCCGGCAATCGTCTTGTAAAGCTCTGCCATGACAACAAGTTCCCTGTAGTATGCGTTCCGGGCGCGTCTTCTCTTACTGCTACTTTGCAGGTAAGCGGATTACCTCTCAACAAGTTTCTCTATCAGGGATTTCTGTCGGCAAACAAGGAAGCCCGTTGTCAGGAGCTTCGCAACTTACCTGAAAATATAGACATAGTAATTATGGAAGCACCCTATAGGTTAAAGTCATTGATTCGTGATATGGTTCTTATTCTTGGAAAAAACCGTCATGCAATAATCGCTTACAACTTAACAACCTCAACCGAAAGACTTTTTCGCGGAACCTTGATTGAGCTGCAAACTATAGCCCAGAAACTTGCTAAAGCACCTTTTGTCATTATATTACGGAAGTCAGTCAAGTGAAGCAATAATAATGGAAGATTTTACAGTCCACGTATCCCGACTACTCTGTAGAGAAAATATCCAGTTTCGGTTCAAGGCTGGTTTACGTGAATTTCCCAAAAAAATTGAATCATTGATTGAATCAACCTGGAAGCACGGCATTATAGAAGGTTTTACTGTGTGGGATTGCTTAGTAATTAGCTTGCTTGACTATAAAGAAGTAGAGGAGATTCTTGTTTGTGAAGTTCAGAATACAACTTACAAAGCATTTTTCGGAACTAATGTCTGTAACAGGGATAAAATAGCTGACGACTCAATTCTCGCAAACTCTATTGCCTGTTGTTGTGTCTGCGAAACCTCTGATGGACTGATTCTGTTTGGTAAGCGTAGTTCAACAGTAGCGGAAGACAAAAATCTATGGCATATACCTGGAGGAAATATCGAAGCAAAAATCGGCAATCCTTATGATACCATGCTAAAAGAAATTGAAGAAGAATTGCACGTCTTTCTCAATGATATTTCCAATCTTATATGTACTGGATTGTGTCGAAACAGACTTTCCAATAAACCGGAATTCACTTTCTATGCTTTACTCAAAATCGATTCAACCACTCTTGCCAGAAGACTTAAAAATGCTGTTGATAAATATGAACATTCCCACTTTATATTCTGTCCACCAGAAGAAATAAATGAGTTTCTTTCTACTCATTCTTTCTCTGAAATTGGGAAAGCAGCACTTCGGCAATATAGCTTATAGCTATGAGCAATTCTATCAACATTTCTAAGTCTGTTTGCTGTGTTGTCAGGGTGAAGGTAAAGAATTTACATAGTCCTGTGTGCATTTCTTTATGGCTTGCAAATTGTACAGGATACTTAGCTTTCTGGAAGTTATTCATTATTCTTATTCCTCTAAGCTGTACTATTTATTGCTATAAGGGGTTTCACGTGAAACATAAAAGAGGTAATAGATGAGTGACCAGTTAAATTTATTCAAAAAAAACAGGGCTACCTCTGCAAATATCCCCCTCGCAGAACAGGTGAGACCAACTACCATTGATGAGATTCTTGGACAGGATGAACTGCTTAAAAAAGATTCGCTTCTGAGGACTATGATTTCAACCGATAATTACCACTCATTCATTATGTGGGGTCCTCCCGGTTCAGGAAAAACAACTATAGCCCGTCTGATAGAAACAAGCACAAAACACAGGTTTGTTCAATTTAGCGCGGTACTCTCCAGCATAAAAGATGTCAGGAAAGTTATGAAGGAATCCGAGTATCATCTTCCCGGTTTCGATGGAAACACAATCATCTTTATAGATGAGATTCACCGATTTAATAAATCACAACAGGACGCTTTTCTTCCCTTTGTGGAAAGTGGAGCTATCACACTTATTGGCGCAACAACGGAGAATCCCTCCTTTGAAGTTATTCCCGCACTGCTCTCCCGTAGCCATGTCTTTGTCCTTAATCAGTTATCCGATGATACAATTGAGCAGATTCTAACTCGCGCGTTGGAAAAACTCGAAACTGAACGGCAACTTGGCGAAAACGCAATTCTTTATCTTGCCGCTCAAAGTGGTGGAGATGCCCGGAAAGCACTCAATAACCTGGAAATAATTCTCAACAATACAAAAGCTCACGGCATGATTAACAAAGAGATTATTAAGGGAATACTGGCAAAAAAGATGCTCTTCTATGATAAAGGCGGTGAAGAACATTTCAATATAATTTCGGCTTTGCATAAATCGTTACGGGGAAGCGACCCACAGGCTGGACTGTACTGGCTGGCACGCATGCTGGAAGCCGGAGAAGACCCTCTTTATATTGTTCGGCGTCTGGTGCGATTTGCCTCCGAAGATATTGGACTGGCAGACCCAAATGCTCTCGTGCAAGCTATAGCGGTTAAAGATGTTGCACATTTTCTTGGAATGCCGGAGTGCAACAATGCTATCGCTCAGTTAGTGGTTTATCTCGCCACGGCACCAAAGAGCAACAGCCTCTATATTGCCTACAAAAAAGCGGCTGAGACTGCTCAAAAAACAGGTCATCTTGGAGTACCTATGCACATTCGCAATGCTCCAACCAGCCTGATGAAAGAAGTTGGCTATGGCAAAAACTATCAATACGATTACGGGCATTCTAACCACTACTACTATCAAAACTACTTCCCCGAAGAGATGCGGGAACAAATCTTTTACAAACCTTCACAGTTTGGATTTGAAAAAGATGTGAAAAAACGTCTTGATTGGTGGAAAAAGCTAAGGGATAATCAAGACGATTAATACTCTTTTCTTGACTATATGAGGACATATTCAGCAATAACATTGATTATATATCTGGAAGGTACCAATTATGGAACATGAAGAAATTATTGAAAGACCCTCGAATTTTATCAGGGACATTATTGACCACGATCTGGAAACAGGAAAGAATGGAGACCGGGTAGCTACTCGTTTTCCGCCGGAACCCAATGGCTCTCTGCACATTGGACACGCGAAGTCTATCTGCCTTAACTTCGGCATTGCGCAAGACTACAAAGGCACCTATAACCTTCGTTTTGATGATACTAACCCAGCTCTTGAAAACCCTGAGTTTGTTCAGGCTATGCAGGATGATATTGCCTGGCTTGGCTATCGGGATTATCAATTACACTTTGCTTCGAATTATTTCGAGCAGCTTTATAAATTTGCTGTACAATTAGTTGAAAAAGGCAAAGCTTACGTGGAAACTCTGTCTCAGGAAGAGATGAAAGAGTATCGCGGAACACTCACTTCTCCGGGTAAAAACAGTCCTGACAGGGAACGTTCTGTTGAAGAAAACCTGATGTTATTCGAGAAGATGCGTAACGGTGAAATTGAAGAAGGAAAAGCTGCGCTTCGTGCTAAGATAGATATGCAATCACCCAACATGAACATGCGCGATCCGGTTATCTATCGTATAAAAAATGTAGAGCATCACAGAACCAATAATGACTGGTGTATATATCCAATGTACGATTTTACTGACTGTTTGTCAGATATGCTTGAGGGAATTACGCACTCCATCTGTACCTTAGAGTTTGAAGACCACAGACCGCTCTACGACTGGTTTCTGAATGAGCTTGAAACACCATGCCATCCACAGCAAATTGAATTCGCCCGCTTAGATATAAATTACACGATAACGAGTAAACGCAAAACACTTGCTTTAATCGAAAAAGGTATAGTGTCGGGATGGGACGACCCCCGTTTGCCTACGCTACAGGGACTCCGGCGGCGTGGATTTACTCCGGCTTCGATTCGTAACTTCTGCGATAAAATCGGGGTAGCGAAAGGTAAAAGCATTGTCGATTATGCTCTTCTCGTGTATTGTCTGCGGGAAGACCTGAACAAAACAGCAGCCCGTGTTATGGCAGTGTTAAATCCGCTAAAAATTGTAATTGAAAACTATCCTGGGGACAAAGAAGAGTGGTTGGATGCAATCAATAATCCCGAAGACGA